>ASZI01000063.1 GCA_000416315.1 Osedax symbiont Rs2
TAATATTATCCTGTATTTTTAAAAATAAATAAGTGCGCCTATAAAGGCATTTATAGATGTAACTGACTGAAATTTTGTAACACTTGGAAACTACAGGACGTGAAATTACGTAATGGAGACTTCAAACAAGAGACTTTCTTTCTAGCTGCGAGCACTATATAGAAGACAGCCGATGGCGTCAAATTATTTGTGCGTTTTTTGATCAACCAGGCTTTTCCCAGCTATCGCTAACAAAAGTCTCCATTCAAGGGATGCTGCAGTTAATAGTAAAACTATCGATCATCTTTAAGCACACTAGCGTCAGTTGCATGTTACAGCGGCTATTCAGGTAAGTATTTGTGTCTATGAGAAAAGTATCTATGCTCTATTCGCTGTAGTGTTGCTTCAACAGCTGCTTTATTACTTAATAATTTATCCTTCTCTACCGCGATATCTAGTGCTCTAAAGCTTGCATCATAATTTGAAATTTTACTTAAAGGATCCAAAATGACTTTGTCAGTGATACAGCGAATCAGTGGTGGCTTCACCTTATTAGTACTGCTTTTGCTGGTTATCAGCGTGAACTCCTGGCATGGCTTAAGCGAAGTTGATGAGCAACAGCAGCGAAGCACAAAAGAAATCACCCCTATTATGCTATATAGCGCCGACATGACTGTCGCTATCTTGTCAGCCAACAAAGAAATGATGCAATTCATGAGCGCCAACGATGGTCAGCTTTTGTTGCAACACGATAAAATTTTCACGCAGCAGCAGAGTATTTTTTCTCGCCAGCGCGAGAAGCTAATCCAGTTGGGACATAACTACCAGCAAGTCAAAGAGTCAATGGCTGAACTACAGGACCTGTCGAATAACTTCTTTGCCGATTCGCGCCGCGCATTTACGGCACATAGAGATTACTTGAGCTTAGCTAGCAGCATAAAAAAATTAGAGAAAGAGCTGTATAGTGAAATTGAGTTCTTCGGCAATGATATCGAAGATCTTACCCAGTACGGGGACTCTGCCGCCGAAAAGCTTGCCGGGAATATTCTGGCTGCCAATTTAAAATCAGTCTCAACCGATCTGAGCAACATTCTTGCATCCCAGGACTTAAGTGAAATAAAACTGCTTGAAAATTCTTTTAATACTTCAGGCTATGGGTTGATGGCAATAGAAGAGCGTTTAAAGAAACTCCAATCAGCAGGCAGCGACAATGCTAAATACTTATTAGAAACGGTTGGAATTTTACAACAGGCTATTGTTGA
Organism: Osedax symbiont Rs2; assembly: GCA_000416315.1. Classification (GTDB taxonomy): domain Bacteria; phylum Pseudomonadota; class Gammaproteobacteria; order Pseudomonadales; family Balneatricaceae; genus Rs1. The sequence continues at coordinate 1,242 of ASZI01000063.1, forward strand.
TCCTAACGCAGTGGTACAACTACACAAGCGCAAAGTACTGCTAAAAGTACAACAAGGCGAGTTGCTGGCAACGCTGTCACTGGCGATTAACAACGCCAATACAACTTTAACCCATTTACGAGATGAAGCGCGTGTACTGGCGGATACTTCCAGACTTGATTCACAAACTATCGTTACTGCCAGTAAAAATACCAATATTATTATCAGTACTCTGTCCGTTTTGATCTCAATTTTAATTGCTCTGTGGGTGAGTCGTAGTATTCGCACTCCTTTAAAAAAGGTGCTTTCAATTTTGCGACTGATAGCCAACGGCGATTTAAGTCAGAGAGTGGACATACAGACCAATGACGAATTTGGTAAATTGTCGCAGTGGGTCAATGAGCTCGCGGATAAACAAGAAAGTATCATAAGGGAAATTCAATCAGCCTCGCTAAGTATCAATACATCCGCCAAAGATGCCGCTGATATCAGCATTGATACTAAGCTAATGATGGACCAACAACAGCAGCACAGCACACAAGTAGCCAGCGCTATTCAACAGATGTCTGCAACTGTAGCAGAGGTTGCTCAAAGTGCAGAAACCGCTATGTATCGGGTTACCGATATAGACGAATCAGCAGTGCAAAATCGCGCTCTAATGCAACAAAATGTAACTATGGTCAACTCTCTCGCTGATGAAATTGAACAGGCCGCCGTTGTAATAGAACAGCTTAATCAAGACTCGACTAATATAGGCCAGATTTTAGAGGCGATCGAAGGCATTGCCGGTCAGACAAACTTGCTGGCTCTAAATGCCGCAATTGAAGCCGCCAGAGCCGGAGAAGCGGGCCGCGGGTTTGCCGTAGTAGCGGATGAAGTCCGTCCCTTGGCGAGCCGCACTCAAGATGCGACTCAACAAATCCAGAGCATGATTTCTAAACTACAGAGCGGGGCTAAAGATGCTGTGGCAATAATGCAAAGCAGTCGCCTGGAGGCACAATCAACCGTCAGCCAAACGCAAAAAGCGGGAAGTTCTCTAGAAGAGATGGAAAAGCAGCTCGGTGAGATCCGTAGCATGTCCGCCAATATAGCGGCGGCCGCGGAACAACAGACCGCTGCCAGCCATGAAATATCGACCAGTGTACAACATATGGCTGAGATGGCGGCAAAAGGTGCTGAAAACGCCGAACAATCCGCCCAGGGTAGTAAGAACTTATCGACTCTGGCACAGCAACAGCAAAAACTAGTGTCCAAGTTTAATTTATCAGTGATTTGAGATCGCTATTGACGCTTTAAGAATATTGCGAATTAACCACCTTGTAGAGTGATCGACTCTACAAGGGAGTTGCTTTAACTTTCTCTGAACCAACTTGTACCTTCGCGGGTATCTTTAAGTATCACGCCCTGCTCTAGTAGCAAGTCACGAATACGATCTGACTCGGCAAAGTCTTTGTTGGCACGCGCTTGCTTGCGCTCAACAATAAAGGCTTCAATTTGTTGCCCGCTTAACTCGCCCTCTTTTGCTTCACCTTGTAAGAAGGCTACCGGGTCTTGCTGTAACAGGCCGATACTGCCGCCAAGCTCCAGCAACTGTTTAGCCAGTGCCGGGGCTGTTGGCAGTTTCTGACGACTGGCGCTGTTTAGCTCATTGACCAATTCAAAGAGTACCGCTATTGCCTTGGGGGTATTAAAATCATCGTTCATCGCCGCGTTAAACTTGGTGCTATAGTCATTGTCCAACTGTACATCAGTGCTTGTCTCAACGTCTCGTAACGCCTGATAAAAGCGCTCCAGTTTTACCTGTGCTTCTTTAAGTGACTGCTCCGAGTAATCGATGTAACTGCGATAGTGAACACTGGCCAAAAACAGCCGCACCACTTCGGCGTTATATTTTTTTAACACTTCGCGGATAGTGAAAAAATTACCCAGTGACTTAGACATTTTTTCCGAGTTTACCCGCACCGCACCGGCATGCATCCAGTTATTTGCAAAGGTACAGCCGTTGGCCGCCTCTGATTGAGCGATTTCATTTTCGTGATGTGGAAACGGTAAGTCCGGACCACCACCGTGAATATCAAAGTTATCCCCCAAGCAGTGTTTGGACATGGCCGAACACTCTATGTGCCAGCCTGGTCTGCCATCGCCCCAGGGGGACGGCCAGCTAACCTCGCCCTCTTTGGCGGCTTTCCAGAGCACAAAATCTATTGGGTTTTCTTTGACATCATTAACGGCAACTCTGGCACCGACGCGCAACTCTTCGATGTTTTTGTTGGTTAATTTACCGTAGCCTTCGAACTTGGCAACTCGATAATAAACATCTCCGTTACTGGCGGCATAGGCATAACCTTTGTCGATCAAGGTCTGGGTGATCTCAATGATTCCCTGTATGTGCCCGGTAGCGCGAGGCTCTTGATCCGGTGGCAATACAAACAAACTGGCCTCATCTTCATGCATCGCCGCTATCATACGCTCGGTCAACTGCTGCATAGATTCTTTATTTTCAGTGGCGCGTTTGAGAATTTTGTCATCGACATCGGTAATGTTACGCACATAATTAACTTTCCAGCCCTGAGCGCGTAAAAAGCGGGTGATGACATCAAAAGACACCATGACTCTGGCATGGCCTATGTGGCAGAAGTCATAGACTGTCATGCCACAAACATACATGCTGATCTCCCCTGCTACTAAAGGTTTGAAGGCAGATTTTTGTTTAGTTAATGTATCGTATATCTGTAACATTTGACCCTACTTAATAGTGATTTTTAAAACGGCGCTGTCGCTCGCCGGGTAGTTAATCAGCGGCATTATAAACAAATATTTGCCCTGGGGCAGCTATCTGAGCGGTTTAAATCATGGAAGTGTGAATTGAGCAATTTTCTGCTCGCTCAGAGCACTTTCTTCAGCTGCAACTAAGAAACGCTGATTTGTCTGCCATTTAATCGATTCCCACTGCGCATAGGGGAAGAGTTTGTATTTGATAGCACTGGCCCAATCCGGCAAATCACCTTTGACATCGATTACCCAGACAAAAGAGTGACCAAAGACTGATCGCTTAGAATAACCCAGTAACAATAACTTACTATCCGCTGCAGAATAGTCTGCCGCGGTGATCAGCCCTCCCACAGGATAGCTTGCCACTGGTGCAATTAACTGCTCACCCATTTCACGGTCAATCTTATAAAGCTTAGTCTGCGAGTCTGCGCGGTTTTTACTGAATAACCACAGCTTATCGTTAACCACTGTCAGTGCCTCACTGTCGAAATTATGAGACTTACTGGGGAGAACCCCCTGTCGATCCGCGTATTCAATTGTCAGCTTCTGAGTACTTTCAATCGATGCAATCCAAACAGATCCCTTTGCCTGAATTGCAGCTAATGGGACCTTATAGATATTCAGTCTCTGGCGGATAGCGAAATTATTGCCTGTGTCCGCTACATAGATATAGTGTTTATCTTGGGCTAAATCTTCCCAGTCACTGTTCGATGTCTGCGGCAGCAAGATACTTTGGATCAGCTGATAGGTTTGCGGATCAAAAGCGTACAAGGTCGCTTCTCCACCGCTGTCGTTAATTCCCCAAATCTTGTCATCGCTGGTCGCCAAACCCGATATTTCATCAAGCTTTGGGTCTAAGTTATGGCTGTGCTTAGCACTGAGAGTAAGCACTTTAGTGTCATTGGCATTGAGTGCTGAGCTGCAAGCTGAGAGCAAACTGAGGCCTAATAACACAGAGAGTAGCCGGCTTTTAAACGGTAACTTCATCCCCGGCTGCGCGCTGTTGCTATCAGCCATTGTAATCACCCGTTGCTATTAATTGCCGGGCTATTTGCTGGCACTGCAGCAATAATTGTTGCAGTTGCGCTGCGCTAATATCGGCATTAGCTAAAATTAAGCGAATAGCCGATTTCCCCTTACAACTGGCGTAATCAGTATAGGCGACATCCCGGTGCTTGAGCTCTGCACAGATGGCAATGCTCAACGCTTTATGTGCTGATTCACTGATAGCGGTAGTGGGCAGATAGCGAAACAGTATGTTGAGGAAGCTCGGCTGGTGCAACAATTCAAAATCGTCCAGCTGCTGTATTTGTGCGACAAAATCAGCCCGCTGTTGTTGTAGATAATCAATTTTATCTGCAAAGCCTTGGTTGCCCATGGCTTTCCAGCTCATCCATACTTTTAGAGCGTCTGCTCTGCGACCACATTGAATAGACCTTTCACCCAAATTAAACGCGGCGTTTTCATCGCTGTGAAACAAGTAATCAGTGCCGCCGCCACTGCAGGCTGCTTTTAGCAGACCGGGCTGACGGGTTAATATCACCGCCGCAGTCAGCGGCACGTTCATCAGCTTGTGTGCATCCCAGGCAACGGAGTCAGCCAAGTGCGAATCGGCCAACAGATGTCGATGCTTTTTAGAAAATAAAATAGGAGCGCCCCAGGCGCCGTCAATGTGTAGCCACAAATCGTAACGTCGGCTGATTTCTGCGCAGGGCGCAACTGGATCATAGCCCCCTAATACAGTTGTCCCTGCCGTTAAGCCGATATAAAAAGGTGTATGCCCTAAAATCAGGCTCTGCTCTATTGCCTGTTCCAACGCAGTGGGGATTATTCTGCCCTGCTGATCACTGGCGACTGCAATTAAGTTATCACTGCCAATACCCAGCACATTTACCGCTTTTAAACTGGAGTAGTGTGCCTGATCAGATACATAGGCCACCAGTGTTTTTTGCATGCCCTTAGTTTTCGCCTGCGGGCATGCTTTGTGCCTGGCGAGTAACATCGCAATCAGATTAGCCTGGCTGCCACCACTGACCATCACCCCTTCACCGCGCTCAAAACCCACCAGTTTATTCCACTGTCTGACCAGTTCTAACTCCATCAGCGTAGCCACAGGGCTAACCTGGTAAGTGTGCATAGTGGCATTGCCAATACTGGTCACCCAGTCACCGAGCAAGGCCGGTGGATTTAGCCCGGAATAGAGTAATTTGTTAAACTTAGCCGATGAAACATCCGGATTCAGTGTCAGGTATTGATTGGCCATCTGTTCCAGCACTGTGTAAGGCGCACCTTGATCAGCTAAGCTAACATCCAGCTGCTGTTGTAGTTCTCTGGCATCAGGGGCATTCGATACAGGTCGCGCATTAGAGCTAAACTGCTCAACGATTCTGTTTAAACTATTCAGGCTCTGTTGTATTGAATGTTGTGCCATATTTACTTCCACTGTTATGCATCTATATAAAGGTACTGAAGGCTATGCTTGATGCTTTTATTGAAAAAACAGCAGTATAGTGTATGTGACAGGCAAGTTTAAACTTCTTCAGCTAAATACGCTTATTTCTTTTACAGCTGCAGCACCGATAACTCTGCTGATATTTTGCTGTTGCAGTAGCTCTGTCTACACCTCGCCAAGTAGCGGCAATCAAATGATCCGATCACATCCCATTGCCAGAGGGTAGCATCACTGCAAATTGATTTTGCGCATTTAACAGCTTTCTCTGGGGGTACACTATTGCGCCAGCATTGTGCCTGTCGCTACACATATATGACCAAATAAGGCAGGTTATAGTCGCTCTGTGCACATAAATTCGCATCTGAGATAAATATCTTATGAAAAGCAAAAGTTTCTTATAGGAAACTTTGTTTAATTGCTCATAACAGTGCTATGATCCAGACCGACGTTAAATCTGTGTTGATTTTCACTCACCCACAGACTTGTTTTTTCGTACTTAAGATTAATAAATATGGCGCTGTAGATCCTAAAAAACCAAGTCATATTTTAATCCAATATAAAATAAAGGATACATCAGTGAACTCAGATATCGATATTGCTAGAGCAGCAAATAAAAAGCCAATCGCTGAAATCGCCGCTAAACTTGGCATCCCGGTTGAGCACATCACTCCCTATGGCCACGATAAAGCCAAAGTGAATGTTGAATACATCAACAGCTTAAGTGATAAGCCAGACGGTAAACTTATACTTGTAACAGCCATCAGCCCTACTCCAGCTGGTGAAGGTAAGACTACAACAACTGTTGGCCTGGGTGACGGTCTTAACCGTATAGGCAAGCAAACTGTTATCTGTCTGCGCGAGCCGAGCCTTGGCCCTTGTTTTGGTATGAAAGGTGGTGCTGCAGGTGGTGGTATGGCACAAGTTGTACCTATGGAAGATATCAACTTACACTTCACTGGTGACTTCCACGCCATTGGCGCAGCACACAACCTACTTGCAGCGCTGATCGACAACCACATTCACTGGGGCAACTCCCTGGGTATTGATAACCGTCGCATCGCTTTCAAGCGTGTTATCGACATGAACGATCGCGCCCTTCGTGAATTGGCTATTGGCCTGGGTGGCCCGGGTAACGGTTACTCGCGTACAGACGGCTTCGACATTACTGTTGCCTCTGAAATTATGGCGATTTTCTGCCTGGCGACTGACATCAAAGATCTTCAGAAGCGTATCGGTAACATCGTGGTCGCTGAAACTCGCGAGCGTCAACCTATTCTTGCCAAGCAGCTAGATGCAGACGGCGCCATGGCGACACTGCTAAAAGATGCGATCAACCCTAACTTAGTACAGACCCTTGAAAACAACCCTGCGTTTATCCACGGCGGTCCATTTGCTAACATCGCTCACGGTTGTAACTCAGTTATCGCCACTAAAGCTGCATTGAAGCTAGGTGATTACGTTGTCACAGAAGCTGGTTTCGGTGCGGATCTTGGTGCTGAAAAATTCTTCGACATCAAATGTCGCAAGGCTGGCTTAAAGCCTGAGGCCACTGTGATTGTTGCCACTGTTCGCGCCCTTAAAATGCACGGCGGCGTAGACAAAAAAGAATTGACCGGTGAGAACGTTGACGCAGTCGTTAAAGGTTGTGCCAACTTAGTCAGACACATCCAAAACGTTAAGTCTTTCGGCGTTCCGGTGATTGTTGCTATCAACCAGTTCATCAACGATACCGATGCAGAAGTAGCAGCGATCCAAGAAGCAGCTAAAGCACACGGTGTTGAAGCGGTTGTAGCCAGCCACTGGGCTAACGGTTCTGCTGGTACTGAAGAGTTAGCAGGTAAAGTTGTTGATATGATTGATGCTGGTCACTCTCAGTTCTCACCTATCTACGATTTAGAGCAGCCGTTGTTCGACAAAATCGAAGCAATCGCGACTAAGATCTACGGCGCCGGCGATGTTGCTGCTGATAAAGCAGTTCGCGCTAAGCTTAAAGTATTCGAAGATCAAGGCTTTGGTAATCTGCCAATCTGTATGGCTAAAACTCAATACAGTTTCTCTACTGACATGGCTTTGTTAGGGGCACCTTCTGGACACACTGTCACAGTTCGTGAAGTACGTCTGGCTGCCGGTGCTGAGTTTGTTGTTGCCGTTTGTGGTGACATCATGACTATGCCTGGACTACCAAGAGTACCAGCGGCTAACCAGATTCACGTTGACGAAGAAGGTCTGATTCAAGGTTTATTCTAAACCTTAAACTCTGATTAAATAAAGGCTATCTTATGATAGCCTTTTTTATTGTCTGTAATATGTATAGTGGTCAAGTTTTATTGGAGAGTAATTAAGCCACTTTTCTCAGCTCA
>ASZI01000064.1 GCA_000416315.1 Osedax symbiont Rs2
GAGGCGTGAGGCGTGAGGCAATCATCAGCCTTTAGGAAATAAGTACCATTGATATTGGTCACAGTGGCGCAATAGCTGTAAGACACCGCGCAGCTATAATGTTTCAGTTTCCTGCGGCCAGTCGATAAGTTGTTTAGTGCACGCTAATGTTACAATCTTGCATTAACATGACAATGTCATGGTTGATTTCGCATATCTCATCGTGAACCTTTTCATAATACTCTAATGACAGCTCAGTGCGTTTTGCCGGTACATTGTCACTGACTTCCTCTAGATCCAGAGCAAGAAACGAAGGCATGCCTTGCACTATCTGATTGCGCTTGGAAAAAATGCCCTCTGAATCGATTGTTGAATGCTTGAACAATGTCAATTTCGTCTGTATTTCGCGCAGTTCTTTTTTATAAATAGCAATATCTAAGGCCATGTCTATTTTTGGCTGGATATCCAGATTACCAGTAACCATCATTCCTAAATCTTTATTGACCTTCAGCAGATGCCAAATAACACTTGAGACTAAATAGTCAAAATAGACATATTGAGCATAAATAGTCCCTGTTAGGTCTATTTGTTTTCCGATATTGTATTCATCGCTCATCCGCTTCGCTCCCTATATCCCATTAACGATCATCTGCTTTAAAGAATAGAAGCTAATAAAAAAATTTCAAACTTTAACAAAAAAAACTAGCGTTGAATTTCTCCGACAATACCCCGTCATAGAGTAACCTGCGCACAGTATTGCCTATAACTCTAGTGTCACTGATAGCGCTGTAGAATTTTGTCAAATTCACCTCGATATTGCAGTCTCATGATTGCCTGGTTTATACGCAAGATAAGATGCTCAGCATTTTTGGCATTTCTTGAAATCATCAGATGCATTGTCCAGAGCTTAGCGTAGCTCAGGGGAACAGCTTTGAGCCCCTGCGGAAGACCTTTGCCCTTATCGATTAGATAATGGCCGGCAACAATTTCTTTAAGAGAAAGAAAACCCTCGCAGCGAGACCTTTTAACCATCTCCAGACCATTCTTTATGGAAAATGTTATTAGTGAGATATTCGATTGATTCAATCCATATCCCTTCAGGTTAGTTCCTCTGTTGGCACAGAGCTTTAATCCAGAAATCTGCTGCGCCGACTTGATTGGCAATGATAAACCTACTCGATTGGCGATGAATATGCTGGGAGTTAGTTTATACAAGGGAATTGAATAGTAAAATAGATCAGCGCGTTGCAAATTGTATGAGCCATCGGCAATAATATCAAAGCTTCGGGCATCAAGCGCTGTTTCATAACACCTTTTCCAGGGAACGGGCTTGACTTCATAGTCTAATTTTAGCTGCTCGAAGAGTAGCTTTAGTATATCGATAGTCGCCCCTTGCATGCTGCCTTTAGTAACCTGTTCGGGGTAAAAATGATAGGGCGGGTAGCCGCCACTTCCGTGGCAAATCCGCACTATATCGGAGCTGGCAACTGCGCTCTTAGACAACCCAATAGACAAAAAGAAAATAACAATCAAAGCCTGTGTTTTCATATGAAACAGTTCACTATATTAAAAAACTATCAAATCTACGACCTTATCTATCTCTGGTGCTGAAACTCAGATTAGCCTGCACTTGAAGATGAATAGTCGAATTTTTTTGTAAATTTCTAACAGATTAGGCTTTTTATATGCCAGCCAATATAAGATTTTAACTGAATTTGATTTATTGTCTAATAATCAAGGTGTTGATTTGGTTTTTGAACAAAAACTGTCGCTGGCTGAACCCTTTGGACATGCTAAAGAATAGATCAGTATTTACTGCATCAGAAAACCACTATGGATGGCTAAAATAGGCTTTAGTTTGATACTAATCATATACATATAAATCGCCATCAGTATACTTACTGACTTATTTATTTATTTAACTACAGCTTCACTTGCAGCACAGTTTACTGCCAGGTCATTAGAAGGCCTGCTATTGGGCAGCGAGTTACTAAATAGGTTTATAATAAACGCTGTGGCCGCTATATGGCATATCTGCTGATTGCCGATCGATTATTGTCTGTGCTTTATCGCGGGGTACACTGTGTATCGGGTATTTATGTATGTTAAAAACCTTTGTTATTTTCATTGCACTCTTCTTGCACTTCAATCAAGCACTGATGGCAGCTAACAATGCAACATTAGTGATCGTTAGAGGTAACGGTGATTATTCCCCTCACGAAATGATCGGCCCTGACAATAAACTGACAGGGGTTCATATTGATATTGTCCTGGCAATCGCTAAATTGCAGAATATTTCAGTGCAGATAAAAAGCTTCCCCTGGAGGCGAGCACTGCATTTGCTGCAAGTAGGTGAAGCCGATGCAATAATTTATATCGGCAAAACAACCGCAAGAGAGCAATTTGCCATCTTCGATGAAGGCAATGTTCTGAGCACTGCGCGCAATGGTTTTTTTGTCTTAAAAGAGCAGCTGGCGGAGATTAAATACCAGGGTGATCTGAGGCAACTTGCCGGGTTCACTATTGGTACTCTTAATGGCTATAGCTACGGTGATGTTTTTGACAACGCTGATTTCCTCACCAAAGACAGCGGCGCCGATAACGAGAAGACACTACTGGATAAGCTGATAAGAGGCCGTTTTAAGGTTGCTATCACCAATGTCGATCGAATGTCTTATATTGCCAGCAAAAAAAATGCGGCTGCTAAGATTGTTTTCCTTAGGCCATTTATGCCGGGGATAAAACAGTACATTGCATTTTCAAAAAAGCGTGGTCATCAAAAAATTGCCGATGAGTTTGCAACCGCCCTGGAAAAATTCAAAAAAACCTTAGAGTACCGTCAAATACTAGCGAAGTATGGTCTGCTCAAGGCATCAGACGACCCCGAATAATTCAGTTTTCAACAATGCGGCCTTAACTTCCAGTATAAACCTCGGTTTGTCCATCATAGAAAATCATATCTTGGGTTGGATTTTCACGCATCTTTTGCAGCCTGGAGGTCAGTGTGCCGACATGGATTTCCAGCTTGTGGCCATCGGGGTCTAAAATATACATCGAGTCACCTTCTGATTTATTCTCCTTCCACAAGTCAACACCAGAGGCCATCAATGACCGGCTATATTGCTCAAACAGCTGCTCGCTGATATCAAAGGCTATGTGGCTGTAATCGCGACTCGGCTGCGCCCTATCAACGCTCAGACAAATCCACTGACCAGCCACTTCCAAGTAGGCGCCTTTTGCCCAGGTCACTTTTAGTAGCATACCCAGACGCTGTTGATAGAACGCCACTGAGCGCTCTAAGTCACTGACGGCGATAGTTATATGGTTTATCCCTGTAAGCACAGAGCAATCCTCTTAATGATAATTATTGGATTTCGAATAATGGCGCCAATGTATCGGCCAGATCAGTCACCGGCTTTTGCCGGCTAAGTCGATCAAGAGCCGTATAGATCTGTTTGCGCTGCTGCTTTTGTAATTGCTCCAGTACTTGCCCCACTTGCACCTCTGTCACTACTAACTCACCACGTAGTGCATGATTTCTCGCCTGTAGTACCCGGTAGACATACAAAAACCTGGCCAGTAATACGTAGGGGAAATTTTTACTTTTTATTGGCCCCTGCCTTGCTTCAAAACCGCCTAGCGGCAATCCTTTAACACTAATTTCAGCCAGTTTATCTGCTCCAAACCAGGCAGCGGTTGAACCTATAATCCCACCACCTATGGCACCGAGCATAAAGGAGTGCCCGGCAACCGCTAAATCTAACACAGTACCCGCAGTGGCCCCGGCAATGGCGGCAACTTTGGTTAGTTGTTTTTTATCCAGTCCCCAGGCATACCACTGGTCTGTATCAAACAAATCTGCCGGCAATTTTAGCTCTGTCTCTGCACGCTTTAACTGATGATGCCGGTACAATAGCTGCAGCTGATCGTGTGCCTGGATCTCGGCGCGACGCATCCACTGATAATAGCGCTGCTCTAATACTAATTGCAGCGCTTTGGCACTGCGCTCACTCAGAGCTTTTTGCTGTAGCTGATAACAACAAAGATCCTCCAGTAACTTTGCCGCTATGGCACAGCTCTGGGCCCGCTGTTTATGCACTTGGTTGTGAAATGCCTGAATTAATCCTTGTAGCGACTGTGCCCAGGGCAAGTGCAGCTGAGTAAAAGCTTCCAGTAACTCAATGTGCTGTTGCAGGTCAGCTTTCACTGCATCAAATACTCTAACCAGACGAAAATATTGTTGCAGTGCTTGGCGCCAGCTGGAAACATGCTCATCGCCGCTGATGGGATTAATCAATGCCATACTTGGCTGACCGCTCCAGCGCAGTATCTCCATCTCCGCTTCGTATTCGGCGCTGTAAGCTCTGGAGCCATCAACCACATATAAGATAGCCGCCCCGTTCATGATAGGTTGCAGCAACTCAATTTCATCTGGGAACTGCTGTTGGCATTGCTGATCGGCCAAAAATTCGCGGATGCGCCCGGCGCGTTTATCAGCAGTCAACGGCTGTTGCTGCAACCAGGCCAGTACTTTTCGCGGTCTCTGAAACCCGGGAGTATCTATAAGCTGATATCCCTGACCGTCCATTTTTATTTCATAGCTTTGCGCTTGTGTCGTAGTGCCACTGCGCATGGAGACCGCCACTGAGTCATCTCTGGCCAGTGTAGAGACCACCGATGACTTGCCTTTATTAGGATGGCCAACAACGGCAAATGCGGGTGTCATACTAGCCCCTTTAATTGTTGTAGCTGCCAATTTTTCTGTGACTGACAAAACCGTCGCCACTCATCCAAATGCATCTCGTCAACGCCAACAAACTGCTGACACTGCCAATCCAGTGGCATTAAAACTCCCTGACATTGCAGCATAAAATCTTGTAACTCTCCCATTGGCGGCTCCCATGCGGCAACTATCAGTAGCTTTGCTCTAACATCGCGTTGCGCCTGTAACTCCAGTTGCAGATCGCAACTGCCAGTTAACTGGTAAATGTGCTCGGGGACACCCATCACTTGTGCCAGTTTATCTTCTAATAGCTCGGGTAATTTAGTCCAACTCAACAATACATAAGGCTCTGCAAAAGCGCTGGCATACTGCATCCTGGATAGATTTTGTGCGGGCTTTTGCTGTTGTTGTAAATGCTGCATGTGTTTTATTTGATTTTCACTGTTTGCCTGTTGTTGTGCCACTTTTTCGATTGCAGACTTGAGCCTTCTGGCTCCCCAGACAAACAGTAGCAGTCGTGGAAACAATGCATAAGTCAATTGCGCCATAAAAACATAACGCCACCAGCTAGCAGTGCTGGAGAGTTGATCATTTAACTGTAGCCGCGAATCTCTGGATGCTTGTACTTGCTCCATCATCGGCTGGGCGCTTTCAAGTAACCACCAAGGAGTCGATATCAGCTGTAAAACAGGAAAAACCTGTTCGGCGCTGAGTAATGTACTTCGCCAGATAAAAGTCACATCATTGAATAACAATACAAATAGAAAGGCTGTAATACAGCCGAGGCTAAAGACCAGCGACATTTTTTGGCTTTGGCAGAACAACCAGGGACGCTGTAAATCATTGCCTCGCAACTGACTGAGTGCATCTATCCAAGCCCTTGGCCAAATAGGTAGCGCCAATAGAGAGCTGATACTATTCACTTTACTATTAGACGCCGCCAACACTATGCTTAGCAACAGTGAAAGCAATGGCCAGGCGACAAACAACAGTAGCAAATAGAGTAAGTTGACCCGTCCCTGTTGATCGCCGCTGATGACAGCGCTGGTTGAAAAAACCGCCAGAGAAAACACTAGAAGCGATAACCCGGTACTAATTCTTGTTAAAGATTCTCTATCCACTATTGCCTCGCAGCCCTCTCAACTAATAACGATTATAAAGCCCAATAATAACAGAGTATTAGTTGCAGAGCATAGCTAAGGTTTAGCGTCCACCTGCATATTATGCAGATGAGAAATACTTAAATAAAAGAGTAAAACTGGCCGATTTTCGCTTATTCATCATTTAAACTGTGACATATAAAGATAAATTTAAGTTCACAGTTCAATGCAATTAAAACGCTACGATGGTGCGCAAGTGTGCAAAACATCTGGGTCAGATTCTTGCTCAATAAAAGCAAAACCTTTAGTTTTGTTAAAGTACTTAACCCAATCTGTAACTACAAACATAATAATATCAAACCCTATAAGGACTCTTACGCTCCAGTAACTGGCCTGTAGTTTACCAATATCTATCTATAGAGGATTTCGTAAAGCTTCAAAGGATACATATCCTAGATTAGTTAGAGACTTGCCAGTCGCTAGCTTTTGTTATTTCTGTATTATTTTATCAACCCCTTTTGCACAAAACCCTGCCGCAACATCGCCACCGGCATGTTACCCGATTGCAGGTAAACCCGATGAAATAGCTGATCTATTGCTAACACAGATAACTTACCCGCTTGTGCATTTATCAAATCCTCTTTTAACTGCCAAACTAAATGATTGCCAACTAAATAACACAGCGGGTAACCGCGCTCCTGTGAATACCAGTTCAATTCAGCGTCGACCCTGGCATCACTAAAACCTGTTACCGCTTTGAGCAGTTTAGCGGCATTGGCAAACACATCGTCTGCATCAAAACTAAGCGGATAACCTATGTTTAAGTATTTTTTGTCGCCGCTCATAAAATACAGATCTATGGCCACTCTGGCACCAATGCGTGAAATATCTAATTTGGCGATAAATCTGGCTTCATTGGTCAGCTCGCCCATGTAGCCCTGATCTAACATGTAGTCTTCTAGCATAGTGGTCCAGCCCTCGGCGTGCTCCATCGCCGAAAACGTTTTACGCAATACCGAGCTGTGCATACTGGCGCTGGCTAGTTGTAAGTGATGACCAGGAATCCCCTCGTGTACCATCATCACTGGAATGCCCAACTCATTATGCTCAGTTAATAACGCTTGCGATAAAGTTAAGTACACTAAACTGGTTTTCATTCCCTCTCGCAGAGCTGCGGGCTGCATCATCGCCCCTGCAGGTATCATTGGGGCCATAAAATCGGGGGTTTGCATTATTTTCATCTGCTGTTGCTCAGGTATGGGAAACAGTTGTCGCTGGGCAATAAAGGACGCTATCTTGTCCGCCTCAGCGCTGTACCTATCTATCACACTGCTCAAATCACCGTTGGGCACTTGCACCGCAAATTTCTTTGCCAGCCATTGCTGCAACTGCTCGACACTGGTACTGGCATCTAATTGATACTTTTCGATCAGCAGTTGCTGCAAACTGGCTATTTGCGATTGAGTTTTAGTGACAAATTCGCAAGTAATATCATGAATTTGCTGCATGCTTAGCTCAATCCCATTGCCTTTTATTAAGTCGCTGCAAGCTTGTCCACCTATCGAAAAATTCTCGCTGGTCTGCAGTTTCGCCAGCGCTTCGCTGTATTGGCGCAGAGATTTATTGGCTTTTTCAATGCCCCTTGCCAATACTTCGCTCTGTTGATATGCCGTTGTTTTTGCCCAATCTAAAATAGATGCAAAAAAGCCTGGCAGTCCTGCAATGGTTTCAATATCAATGGCGACCCAACGTTTAATCGGTGTCTCTAACTGCGACAGAGCCAGCTCCAAGAATCCGGGTATTTGCTCTATGCGGCCCAATATATTGTCCAGGCGTGTCGCTGTGGGGCGCGGATCATTTGTCACCAAAAAAAAAACCCCGCCACTGATCTGCTCTCCGGCTCTGGGACACTGCTGCCAGTGATACCTTCCCTGTACCTGCAGCGTTAACTGACGCAATAATTGCCCGGCAGCTAATTGCATTAACTTTAAGTCAATAGCTTGGTCAATATCTGGCTGTTGCTCTAAGCTCATTTCTTTTAATTGCTGATTATAATTATGCAAACGCAACAAAAACTGTTCAATCTGCAGTCGTTGCTCAGCAACTGCCTGGCTGCCAATAGCCGGTAGCTCAGCCAACTTTTCACTGACACCTAAAGCCACACAACTGTTACTGTCTAATTTAAGTAAATCGATATACTGATCAGTTATAGATGAGTAAGTGTCAGTCGCTTGAGCACAATGCATGGCAGGCCTATGTAGTATTTAGTTGTGAGTCGTGAGTCGTGAGT
>ASZI01000065.1 GCA_000416315.1 Osedax symbiont Rs2
AGAGCCAGGGACCAAAAAGAACAGTATTTTTTGCAAAATGAACTCTACTGGCTAACATCACAGCCCGCTATTTCGGGTAACAGAGAGGTCAGCTTAGAGCGATACGGCAATTGGCAGCTACTGGTTTGTAACTACCTGTTTGGCGAGAGTTTCGCTCAAGTACTACGCCGGTCACTGTCCCAGCCAAACCATGTGCAGTGTTTGGCGCCATTGATAGTGCAGCTTTGGCTCATAATCAAAAACTGTCATGCCAATAACTGTGTTCACGGTGATCTAAAGCCCAGTAACTTGCTCTTAGTTTCTGGTAAGTTAACCCCTATAGACTTCGCTAACGCTCGCCTCTTGGGTAGCGATGACTCAAAAAGACCCTATTTCAGTTACAGTCCAAGCTACTCTCTGGCAGAGCAGCGCCTTGGGCTGGGGAAAGCTTCCGTCTGTCAGGACTGGTTCAGTTTTTTCACCTTATTGGAGATTGCTATGCAGGCTCAGCCAGCGACAGTTGACTGGACCCGGGCGAAACCGCTTGCAGGAGTCTTTGATGCAAGTCTGGAAAGGTTCTGTAAGTCAGGGTATGCCCCGGATGAAGCGCAGCAAGGATTGCACAGGCAACTTGATTCACTCAGGCAGCTCGAGGCTCTATAAGCGACGATAGCATCGCCAGAACAATCTATGTTCGCCCAGGCAATGGGTAAATAAGTTAACAGCTAAGGTTTTAGGTTAATTTTGCAGCACTCGGCCAGTGCCATATCACTCATCATTGGTAGGCTGCTGTCAAATTACTGCGGAGCACTAAATAAGTTATCCGTGTCGTGCTGCGTTGACCATCAGTGAATCGCGATAAAAATTTTCTAACTGGGTCTGATTCTAGCCGAAGTTTGATGATGGAAGGCTAAGACAGCGGAAAACTTGATAGATCAGTGTACATCAGCAGCAGGTTATCTAGCTTTAATGATAAAGGTAGAGCTATAAGTCTGGTTGAGTTGTTCACTGGGAAACTGCTAACTTTGCACAAATAGGCTGTCATATAGAGGCTCTTGCTTGCGCTTGGGTAAAGACGTTATTATTGACGCCGGGTCAATTCTGGATGCCGGCAACTAGCTATATGACTTGCAAACTGCTTCGTTTATCTTAAAGAGCATACTATGCGCTGAAACAATCGACTGTTTGTTGCGCTTTGCAACCAGAGTAGCAGTATTAAACTTGATTTAAGGTTTAATGGAGTTTTGTCAGCCCTGATGGCTGCAGTTCCAGGATGGATAAAAAGAATCAGAGGTTGAGGGTATGTCACAGCAACAGCGCAACAATTTAATCGGAATCCCTCGTGAGGCCAGCAGCAGTCAGTTACTGGTGAAGAATGAGGCGGGGGAGGTATTCATCGCAACCAGTGTGTCAATTACTGAAAAAATATCCGAACTCAGTTATATAGAAGTGGCAGTCCTAAACCTGGGAATGGATGTTTCCGCCTGGCTGGGTCAACATATTAGCTGCCAAATATTTGATCAGATATCACCTAGTCGTGAACCTGTCAGGGTTTATAAGGGTGTCGTTACTGGTGTAAAAATTTTATTTGATGCAGATCAGGGCAGCTGTATCGCGTTAACAGTGGAGCCCTGGCTGGCACTGTTGCGCTACAGTCGTAATTATCGGGTTTTTCAGAACAAGAGCACTCAGGAAATAGTCTCCGAAATATTTACCGAATTAAAGTTCTCAGGTAAGTACCAAGTAAAGAAAATGCCCAAGGTAAAGCGTGAATACTGTCTGCAGTATAACGAGACAGATTTAGCCTTCGTATGCAGATTACTGGCACAAGAGGGGGTGCATTTCTATTTTGAAAGGGACTCTGATATGTTGATATTGCAAGATGCGGCGCTTCCATTCGACGATGCTGATCAGCAGGATTTCGATCACTTCAGTCTCCCCAGTGGCGACAACCCACTCCTAAATCATTGGGCGCCGGCATTTCGTTATCACAGCGGAGTTCTGCAGTTGGCGGCTTACAATCCGGCGAGTACGGCTTTGGTTGAAGCTGAGTCGAAAACAAAGTCCGCGTTACCTGGTAGTCACTCATTGACCGATTTTAGATATCCGCACCCCAGCATCAGTGGCGATTTAAGCGATATAAACAAGTCCTCAGCGCAGCGTAGTAAAGCTCAACAAGACTCTGATTATTCACTGGTGAATGCTAGCACTGAGAGCTATTTGATTTGTAGCGGTAACTACCTAAAGTTAACTTCTCATCCAGATCTCGAACAATTGGACGATTACTTAGTGATTGCTGCTCGTTCTATATACCAAGTGGATGAAAAGGGGGGGCTATCCAACCACACAGATTTTAATTGTATCTTATCGAGTCTCCCCTATTACCCACCACTGCTCGAAAAACCTAGTGTGTCTGGAATGCACAGTGCAGTAGTGGCAGGGACAAGTGCGGGGGAGAGCACTTGTGATAATCAAGGTAGGATTAGAATCAAGTTTCACTGGGATGAGGTCACAGGTGATAAAACCAGCTGTTGGGTGCGGGTCGCACAATCTATGGCGGGGAGGGGGTATGGATTACAATTTATCCCGCGTTCCGGGCAGGAGGGGTTGATCAGTTTTCTGGAAGGAGACATCGACAGACCGATAGTGACTGGCAGTCTGTACAACAGTAAACACAAAGCGCCGTATGCCGAGGCAGAAACGACTAAGTCGGGGATAAAAACTCAACTCAAAGGTGAGTCTAATGAGCTGCGTTTCGATGATAAAAAGGACAGTGAGGAACTTTATTTGCACGCGGCTAAAGACTATTTTTTAGAGGTCAAAAACGACCGTAAGATAATCGTAGAAAACGATGTCGATGAGCAAGTTGAAGGAAAGAAAAGTGTCCAAGTAACAAAAGATATCAGCACTAAAACCGATGCTAATTATAGCTTGGATGCCGGTAAAGCTATTTCTGAAAAGGCGCAGAACATCACCTTGCATGCGGATAAGACGATAGTCCTGAAAGTGGGCTCCAGTCAGATTAAAATCAGCGCATCTAAGATAGAGATTAAGAGTAGCGAAATTTCTATCAAAGGTACTTCGAAAGTGGACGTGACTGCCAATAACGTCAACCTAAAAGCGCAAATAGCACTTAAAGCGGGATCTGCCAACACTGAGCTGTCAGGTGATATCGGGGTGAAAGTGAAAGGGGGTACTATGGCGGAATTATCAGGTGGTGCTATGACAACAGTAAAAGGTGGCATGGTGATGGTGAACTGATGAGCTATAAAAAAATACCCCTGGCGGAGAGCCAACCGATCTGGAATAGATTTGAAGCGTCGGAACAAGCACAGCACTTGCAGGCAACAGCTTTAAGCCCGGCTGAAACCATAGCACAACTACAGCAGCAGTCCCTTTTTATCGACCTGAGTAATTTTATTGCCCACGCCTTGCCGATGCGCGAATCACTTTGGTGGTGCATAGTGGTGCTGGAATTGCGCAACAGTGACTGGAGCGAACTGGAAAAGGATACAATAAGCCGGTGCCGAAATTGGGTGCTCGAACCCGAGGAGGCCAAACGCCGGTTCATTGAACGCCGGCTAAAGCAACTGGGCCACGATTGCGCCGTTGGCTGGTTAGCTCAGGCGGTGTTTTGGAACGGTAGTGGCAGTATAGTAGAGGCGGATTTGCCTATGGTAATGCCGATGGACTATCTGTATGCCAAAGGGGTCGCTGGAGCCGTTAATACCGCTGCTGTCGCCCCTGAATGGCAGGGTTATCAAGAGTATTACCAGAGCGCAACTGCCATCGCTATCAATATCGCAGAAGGGGGTCGCGGCGACCTAAGCAGCAATTGATATTTGAAAGTATCCAGCTCAATTTCAAATACAATGGATCTGTTAGCAACCAACGGAGATAAGCTATGCCCCCAGCTGCAAGACTTACTGATATGCATGTCTGTCCTATGCAGACACCGGCGGTGCCGCCTATTCCCCACGTGGGTGGACCTGTGACAGGACCGGGAGCCCCTACGGTACTAATAGGAAGCATGCCCGCGGCCTGTCTCTCTGATATGTGTGTCTGCGTCGGCCCGCCGGACAGTATCATAAAAGGTAGTGCCACGGTAATGATAGGCGGTAAGCCCGCCGCGCGCATGGGAGACAGTACTGCCCACGGCGGCACTATAGTGTTAGGTTTACCCACGGTGATGATAGGTGGCTGAGTGCGTGTAGTAAATAATATCCGAGCTGCCAGCACTCAGTCTACAACAACTCGTCTGTTAGCTTCAGGGTCATTCGATAAGTTCTTTGCAGCACACCAGGGCTGACCCTAGATGATGAACCTCTGGCAAAGATAAACATGTTGACGAGGCTAGTGTGGCGATTGGAAGAACATTAAATGCTAATAATAGTGGAGCTGGTACGCCAGAAAAGCGCGAATAACCACCGGAGTTTGAAAATCTCGAATATTTAACGCTGCGGTTTTGTAGAGTGAAGGCTTCGCACTCCTAAACAGAGTTTGCGAAGCTTATAAATTAATGCACAACCTCTGTGCTTATGCACAGACAACAGACAAGCATAGCGCAGCGGCTTAGCAGCTGATGGTCTGGCATGTATCTAATTGAAGGTGTTTAAAGACCGGATTACACTTTTCGCAATGGTACCTTACGTTCGGTGCGGATAGTGTTTTCACAGATGGCTTCATCTGCAAAGTCATTAATACCTACCGTGCGGTATTCTTCCAGGTTAGCGGCTGCAGAAGCATCCCTGCTAAGTTATGAATAGCGTGCACTAACTCGTGTGCTAAACCTATAAAATTAGGTTGTGATCCATCTGGAGTGCTAATCGTATTCTGATTATATCTGACCATTGTGACTGTGCCTACTCCCGGGATACAAGCATTGCCCTCATCACCTCTTCTTGCCAGATTACCGCCACCAATAAAGATAGCATTGTTAATAGTTGTTACATTCATATCTGGGCGCAAGATACAGACTTTATAGCCATATTGAGCCCTTCCCTTAGTGTCGATTGCCTCTAGCAGTTTCTTTCCCGTGGGCTTACTGTTAATTCTATGCAGCCTTTCATTGACCATAGCGGGGGTAGGCCGGTATTCTGACGGAATTGGCCAGAGACGCCGCTGAATCGCTGGTTTGTCGAGCGCTTTTTTGAGCCCAGCGGACGCTACCCTTCATACGCCGCAGAGGGGACATATGCGGGAGTGCTAGCTGTTGCAGAGGCGTTATTAATAACGGGCAGAAATGCCAGTGACGATCAATTACGGGCGGCATTTTCCCGCTTGAAGTTAAAACTCAAAGAAGATCCGCAAAACTTCGCCTCTACTCATTTTATCTTTTTTTTAATAACTAACACAAAACATTGGACTTTCAATTTTTAAACTTCTCGCTGTATATTTTTTACTGGCTGTCTATTATGTATTGCAAAAAAACGCCAGAACTGAACGGATTGGTGACGCACTTCAACCCATGACAGGGTCTATACCAGACCTTTTTTCTCGAGTTGCTCGACCCATTTCTCCCAGGCAATGATAGTACTTTCGCTTTCAAACTCGGTGGTCTGATCTCCAACATTCATGCTGTTGAGGCGGCTGCGCCAGTATGCGAGCCATCGCTCAGGCAGATTCCTGCACCAATTATCGTCTTTGCCCGGAATGATGAATTTGCTGATCGAGGGCTTGCCATTAATGCTCTCTAGGATCTGGGTCGCTGAGAAACGCTGCCCACTGCCCACTATACCCAGATCGAATTGCAAAATACGGCGCCGGGTTACGCCCGATGCCTTTGAGACAAAGCCGCCGCCAGAGGCCCCGGATCCACCGCTGAGAGCAATGCCGGGACGATCTACTGCGATGCAGGGAAGATTACGGTAACGGGTTCTATGGCCGAGGTGTTCAGCTGCCATCCACCACATTTTGAGTTGGCCCTTGTTGTAGTTGCCGGAAGTGTTATGCAGGGCGAACGCGTCCTTGTACGGCTGGGTGGCTTTGAGCTGGATAAGATCCGATTTGCCTGTTGCGACCATTTGGCGCTGTAGCGGTGTTAACAGCTTGTCGTGAAGTTTGGAGTTCACATCTTGACCGGGGTTATCAACCCACCCATGTCTGCGCGGATCGGTGGATCCGGATTGGTTAAACCCTCCCCAGGTTGGGCTTTTGGGGTTCGATTGGTAGAGATCGCCCTTGTCGGTCTCGCCTTTGTATGCCCAAACGGTGCCATCCACATTGCCCTGGTACCAGAACTCTTTCCCCCGCCACTGCAGAGCGGGTAAGTTGGATACACGCTTGCCCCGTTTCATCTCCCAGCCACTTTTGATCTTGAAGGTGCCCACCATTGAGAATTCATGCCCTATCGTGCCGACACCGTATTTCCCGACGAAAGGCTGCCATCCAAAGGGCAGGACTCCCCCCAATTCAAATGAAACAAGTTCGAAAGTTATGGACATAAGTCTGATTTCCTTGGCTATATTTACAGCTCGTGCTGTGTTAAAAAGTGACCTTAGGGTGATAAGTAATCAATTGTAGAGTATAGGAAGTATTAACTTTAAATTTACCTTTTCGATCAATCTACCACAATCAATATGATTCTAACAATAGTTTGGTTCGGTTAGCGATTACATACAAACTGGAGCGGCGATGTTGATCAGCTGAAATGTGGAAAGCCGATTATTCGGTGAAATAATGCGATTTATCTGATTTTAGTGATTTGATAGTCTTGAAGCTACAGCTAACTACTAGATTTTAAAAGCGAGCAACACAACATTATTTACAATCTTTATTGCGGTAGTCTCTGGGTTTTTGATCGAATTGGCGGGCAAACTTTTTTTTAAAATAAGAGTGACTGCTCAGGCCTATTTCATAGGCTATATCTAATAAACTAAGATTAGTTTTGAGTAGCTCTTTGGCGCGTTTTAATCTGAACACAGTTATTAGGTCGCTGGCAGTAATGTCCAACTGATGTCTTAGTTTTCGGTGTAAGGTGCTACGGCTCATAAATAATTTACCCGCAAGTTCTTCAACTCCAAAGGTAGCATCGGATAGGTTGTTGCATATTATTTGTTCAACTTGCATTTGGAAAAGTGCATCGCTAGTGCTTGATTTATCTGCCGCTAAAAGTTCAGTATTAGCTGCAATTTTGAGTTTAACTGCCTGTTGTTTCTTACTGTTTGATTGTATCGCAGAATTCATAGCACTCACTTTAAAAATACTTGAAATGATACTCAAGTATCTGATTTTTTTTATAGGAATATTGTTTTTATTAAAGAGCAGTCTAGTAAATATTTACCGGCTAAGCAACTTGTCAGAAGAATAACTCCAATCAGGAAATGTCCCTGGAATCTATTGGCACAGAGTAAAAAATTTTGCAGTGTCTGTCTGATATTAATATTAATATTAATATTA
>ASZI01000066.1 GCA_000416315.1 Osedax symbiont Rs2
TCCGAGCGGGCGCGAACAAAAACTCGAACAGTCCTCAGCCAAATGGATCGAAAATGGATAGCCGCTTCACCTTTTTGCCTGATAGCGACGAGTGATGCACAAGGTAATTGTGATCTGTCGCCCAAGGGAGATCCGTTCGGGTTCACACTGATACTTGATCAAAAGACTATAATTATTCCCGAGCGATTAGGAAACCGGCGAGCAGATAGCTTTCATAATATATTGCAAAATGGAAAAGCTGGTTTGCTATACTTAGTCCCAGGTAGAGGAGATACTTTAAGAATCAATGGACGTGCAAGTCTGATTAGCGATGCTTCATATTTCGACCAGCTGGTTGTCAAAGGACACCGACCTGCATTGGCCTTAGAGTTGACAATCGATGAAGTTTTTTTTCATTGCTCCAAAGCTTTTCTTCGTTCAGATCTTTGGAAACCTGAAACTTGGAGCCCGCAAAGTATTCCTTCACGTGCGCAGATTGCCAAAGAGCTTGAAAACAGCGAAGCATCGCTTGAAGAGCTTGAAGTTTATTATGGCGAGCGGTACCGAAAGGGCTTATATGGGAAACCCGACTAATCGGTTGTTTCTGGGGCACCATGCTTTATATGCTGGTCTTATCAAGGTAATAATCTATCAGGTAGTATGACCTTATTTATTCGTCAGCGTGGAACCTGTAATAGCTAACTTGTATCCGACAAAAAAGTAAATAGTCTTTGGTGAAATCAAGGGTATCTCGTATAAGTGGCTGTTCATGGCATGGATCGGAGCCAGCCTGAGATCAACAAACAATAGATAGGCGTGCAGATGCAAGTAAGAACATTTATGGAACTGGATAGACAAGCTGTGATTGAACTGTGGAAAGCGTGCGACCTTACCCGTTCTTGGAATGACCCAGATAAAGATATATCAAGGAAGCTGGCTTTTCAGAAGGAGCTATTTCTTGTTGGCGAGTTGCAGGGTAAAGTGATTGCTTCGGCCATGGCAGGTTATGATGGGCACCGAGGATCCATTTATTATCTGGCTGTTGCACCGCAGTTTCAAAACGCAGGTTATGGGCGTGACTTAATGATTGAAATTGAAAAGCTGCTGACTTCAATAGGTTGTCCAAAACTAAATATTGTAGTGCGAAAATCAAATCGTAATATCTTAAATTTCTACACGACACTTGGCTATCCAGTTGATGATGTTGTCAGTTTAGGTAAAAGGCTAATATCCGATAGCTGACTCTACATTGTCAGCTTATCGCTTCTATTAAAGAGCCAATACGACGACTCGATTTACTACCTCCTTTCCATTTATGTGCAGTATTGCGGTTTTAAAACGATAGCTTAGGGTCAGTTACTATTGTTTGCAGAGGGGCTTAGGTGAAGTCGGAGCAGTGGTTTTCTAGCCGAGGTGTTGGCCAACAGCTGTGACATCGATTTTCATGCATAGGCTAGGTGTAGTTTTTAAACCGGCAGCTGTTTCTTGTCGTCGTAATCAACTGGGGCTTCCCAGTGCCGTAACGCCTGATTGTAGCTGTTGCAAAAACGCTTTGACTTTTTCAAGTGGGTATTTTCTGCCCGAGTAAAACGCATATAAGACCAGATCTTCGGGTTCGAAGTTAAGATCAATTTTGATCAGAGAGCCGTTATCTATGTCTGACTGACACGCGTGAACGGGTAAAATAGCAAAGCCCAGACCTTTTAATGCAGCAGCTTTGGCTATGTTGCCGCTGTTGACCTTGTAGTTGGCTTGCACTTGAATGCTCTGATTGTGTTTAAATCGCCAGGGCATGCCTTGTAGTACAGATAGACTAGTAATACAGGGGGCTTTGCTCAGTTCATCCAATGTGCGTGGCAGTGGATGATGTTTAAGTAGTTGCGCAGAGGCAACCACGCAACTTGGCAAGCGCAGAATTTCTTTAGCCACCCATCCCGAATCTTCCAATGAGCCACGGCCAAAACTTAACACCAAATCAAACCCCTCTAACAAACCTTGGCTAGGGTTTAATTGGGTGTCGCAGCTTAGTTGTATTGCGGGGTACTGGAGGCAAAAATCAGTGATGATTTCAGCCAGAAAGGGCAGATCCGGTACGATGATCTTAAGGTGACCAGAAAGAGAATCACCCTTCACAGAGACTTCTACCAGTGCATCATCCACAGCTTGTGTGAGTGGTGTAATGGACTGATAGAGTTGCTTCCCGGCAGCGGTTGCGATCATCTTACGGGTAGTGCGCTCCAATAATCGTAAATTCAGTTGCTGTTCTAATAAAGCAACATGGCGACTAACGTTGGATGTTGGTATTTGCAGTTGTTGTGCCGCCAACTTAAAGCTCAGTTGCTGATAGACAGCCTGAAAGCTAAGAAGCCACTGAAGTTCTATTTTCTCAATCATGCATTCACTCACAAAATGGGATTAACAAGCCAATAGTAACGTATTTATCCTCAACAGTGGTTTTGTAATAATCGCTTGCAACATTTATTATTGAGGTGAGAAGATGAACAACAAACGAATTGCCATTGTCGGTGCGGGAGTTGCTGGGATAGCACTGGCGATACTCGCTACAAAACAAGGTTATCAGGTGAGTGTGTATGAGCGTGCTAGTGAAATTTCATCCATTGGTGCAGGCGTGACCTTGTGGCCAAATGCCATTTTTGTACTGCAACAGATGGGGCTGCAAAAAGAGCTAGAGCGTATGGGCGGTGTACCTACTAGCATGCGCCAATTTGATCAATATGGTGTACCACAAACTGAGTTTGATATTGAAGAAGTAAACAGACTGAGCGGTTTCTCTAGCGTGACTATCTTGCGTCGTGATCTTATGCAGATACTGGCCATAGCACTAGAGCATTTGGGGGTAGAAATAAACTTCAACTGCTCAATCACGGAACCAGATATTAAGGGATTAAAGCGAGAGTTTGATATAGTGGTCGGGGCCGACGGGCGGATGAACTCAGTTGTTCGCCAGGTCTTATACAAAGAAAAAGTGTCTCCTTGTTATCAGGGGTTCATTAACATTATCGGTATTAGTCAGCTGCAGGATGACGTTTTGGATAACGCCATTCATGATTATCGTGCCCCGGGTGAACGCTTTGGAATTGTCCCGGTTAAAACCGATTTGTGCTTTTGGGCTGCAGGATGGAGTACCCGCATTGATCCACACAGGCCATTATCCAGCTGGTATGAAGAGATGCAACAGCGTTTTCAGAGCTGGGCCGCTCCGGTCCAAAATGTACTGAATTGCTATGACAAATCGTCTCTCAAGCGTATTTTTGTCCACGATTTGGATCCGCTGCCCTATTGGCATCAAGACAATGTTTTAATTATTGGTGATGCAGCTCATGCGCCTTTGCCGACCTCCGGTCAGGGAGCGTGTCAGGCCTTGGAAGATGCCTGGCATCTCGCCCGGCTTTTGAAAAAAGAGCATGATTTGAGTGATGTCCTGACCAGCTTTTATCAGCAGCGGATCGCAAAGACTTCAGCGGCGCAATTTACCGGGAGACAGTTAGCGCAGAAGATTTTCGCAAATAATGTCGAATCCAAATCTGCTGCAGGATTTTCAGCAAAAGGCTTAAGCGAGTTTTGGATGCAGGGGTTAGCGCTGTAATACCCATCAATTTAAGCCATTAAGTTTGTTGAGTAATTGTTGGCGTTGATTGGAAGTGTTAGATCAGAAGGTTAAAAAATTCTTGTTGTTTCTCAAAACCAGCAATGTTGAAGCTGGGGCGGCGATTAATTCGCTGCTTTGGTTTTTAACAGGCTATCGATGCTAAAACGACTGATTAGAGGTGGTCTGTTCTGTCGTTTTTATTGCATTTTAGTATTGTTTTATATCTAAATTTTTGCAGTATTAAGGTTAACCCTAAGCTGGGTTTTGCTTGAACACTTGATGCTGAAGTGAGACTAGTATTAAATGAATTATTTTTATAAATCGGGTGGCTATCGATGGCTTACGAAGATAAATTTAGATTATCAGTACACGCAGTAATCCTAAACACTGACGGTGAATTATTACTTCTTAAGGCCAATTACGCCAATCATAGTTGGGGCTTGCCTGGCGGTGCATTGGATGAAAACGAGACAATTCACCAGGCATTGCACAGAGAATGTTACGAAGAGCTAGGCAGTGCGATTATTGTTAACTATCTATCGGGCGTTTATTACCATAAGGCACATACATCTCAAGCTTTTATTTTCAGATGTGAATTATCAGAAGGTCTGGATATAAAACTTAGTAGTGAGCATAGTCAATGGGCCTATCATAGGATTGAGAACCTCTCTGAAGTCCAGAGAATCAGAGTTGATGACTGTATCAATTTCGATGGGTCGATAAAAAGTCGGGCTTTTTAGCTGAAAAATCACATTGACGAGGGGGAAAGGTTTAGGAGTTTACTAGCCAATGAGTACTCCCAATACCCTAAGTGAGTAGCTTTAGGTATGTTTGTAATGGATATTAAAGCGTTTTTTGCTTGAAATGGTTGTAGAAGTCGACGTCTGACATTGATCCTTTTATTTCAGCCAGCAAATTAACCGTTACAATGAAGTGAAGACAAACCGCTTTCGAAAAAGTATCTCTGCTTTAATCACCGATAGCGCAAACAGGAATAGCTTTATATGACTCACTTGACCTTTATTTTATTGGCTGTTCTTTTTAGTCAATGTGCCATAGCAGACAATAACAAGGTTTCTATTGAGCTTATTGGTAATCAACGGTGTTTCAAAACAAATAGCCTCCCCGATCATCAATTTGGGCCTTTTCGTAATGGTACAAAAGTAAAAGCAATACAGCTTACCTTGTGTGTTACAAGGAAACCCAAAAAACGCTCAAAGTCAGTTAAATTGACGGGATCAATGGGTATTGCCTTAAACGGAATTCAATTTCAACCAAATACATCAGGTTTTTTTGATCCCAGCACAGCCCGGGGGCACGGCCGTAATGGTGATAGGAATTGGAGCTTTGATCTGTCTGGGGCACCTGATCAGAGAGGCTTGGATAATAACAATGCCCATGTTGGAAAATTAGGCTCTTATCACTATCATAGTTTACCTTTGAATTTGATCGCTAAACAATCAGCTAAAAGAAATTCATTGGTTGGTTATGCAGCAGATGGTTTTGAAATTCATTTTGTAGGTAATCAAGTAACTTCTGCTTATCAGATAAAACAAGGTTTACGCCCAACCAAAACACCCAGCGGTTCTTACGATGGAACCTATAATGAAGATTATGAATTTGTTGCCTCATCGAGCAGTTTAGATAAATGTAATATGGGTAACTTGGATGGAAAAAATGTTTATTTCCTGACAAAGCGTTACCCTTTTATACCCCGTTGTTTATGGGGAGCACCCAGTGCTGATTTTTTGCGTGAGCGAGGCAGCCGAAATAGAGGCGGAAATAGACAATAAAGTTGAGCATTGATGAGATTATAAGCTAATAAATTATCAGGGTGGTCGCCATGAAAACACCGCTATTAATTCTGCCCTATTGTGTTTCTTTACACAGAGTTTCTCTAAGTCTTAGATTGCCGGGGCGCTAGCGCTTACCTCGTAACCGAAAATTACAACACCGCTAGTGTGGAAAGTAACTCTGATAAATTACTATTTAGCCTGTAAGGAATGATTATAATTCCGAATTTTGCCATTATTCTGCGGGGAATATACAGCTATATTTAAAGGTACCTAAAATTACTTATGTGATTCTGATCATAAAGTTACTTTCAACAGAACCTTAAACTTTCAGCCTGAATTACTTCAAGTGCAATGCATGCATAGCGTATTGTCTTATGAGCTATAAGTTGCAGTGTTTATCAAAGCATTTTGCACCATTACCGCGACATTGGTTTAGGTCATCATTTGATAACAAAAAAGGAGAGACTGTGAATCTGGTTACAAAATTAGTTATTAGTATACTGTTTTTATTAATAACCAGTTTGAGTTATGCAAGCAATGCGGTGACAGTCAATTGCACTGACAAAGCGTCAAATCTAAAAAAAATCCTCTCCTGTTATCAGGAAAAAACTTTCATAATATCAACCTTTAAAAAATATCCTCTGAGTTTGACCGTGGCAGAAATCATCAAAAGTGCCTACAGCAAATTAGGGATGCAAGTAGAAATCCGCTATCTTCCAGGTAAACGTTCATTGCATTATTCCAACTCTGGGCATGCCGATGCTGAGCTATTTCGTATAAAAGGTATAGGAAATAAATTTCATAACCTAATACCAATCCCTGTTGTTCTCATGGAGATAGAAACCATAGCCTATGCGAAACGAAATGACATAGCCATTAATGGCTGGGCTAGTCTGAAACCTTATAAAATCGGGTTCTTAAGAGGGTTTAAAAAAGCAGAAATAAATACAAGAGGCATGCAAGTTTATTTTGCAGAGCAAATGTCCTCGCTATTTGCACTACTAGTTAAAGGCCGTGTGGATTTGGTTATTGAATCTCGTCTAGGAGGAAAATATTCTTTGGATCCTGAGGTTCATATTGAGATTAAACCTCTTGATCCGCCAATTGAAAAATTTGAGGTTTTCCATTATTTGCATAGAACTAACAAATCGTTAGTAGCAGAGTTAACAAAGGTCCTACTGCAGATGGAAGCATCAGGTGAGATTAGAAATATAATCGAGACTATGATTGAAGGGGATTTTAAACCTTTGTTGTAACGCACTTAATACAATTGATGTGGGATGTCAGCAGGTATTAACTAAGCCATGGTCGCTGTTAAAAACTTGAGCTTCACAAGTTGGCTAGGCAGCGCAGTCTCAAGTTAAGATGAATGTAAAGATCTATGGCTTAGCTGAACTAGGCTGCAGATTCAACAATAGGTTACTCCAGCTCTCTGGTCTGATCCAATGGAGCTACCGCGTCAAGCTTGTCGTTTGTAATGTCCACTGTGATTGGAAACGAGATGTTGATGTTTATTCCTTTGCCGGGTTCACTGGTACAGGTAATTGTGCCCTTGAGTGTTTGGGTAACTAGGTTAAAAACCAAGCTCATACCCAAACCGCTGCCGCCGTGACCATCACGTGTGGTATAAAAAGGCTCGAATATCATTTTGACATTTTCCGCAGTTAACCCCTTGCCATCATCACGATAGATTAAACTTACTTTATCCTTATCACGAAATGTACTAATAATAATACAGCCACTTTCTTTATCTGAAAAAGCATGAATAATAGAATTCATCATTAAATTGGTGATAATTTGCGAAATAGATCCCGGGTATGTTTCAACGACAAGCTCACTATCTCCTTGTATCGATACTTGATGGTTAAAACGTTTAGTTTCGGGGTAAAGACTTTGGACAACATTAGTTATGTAAGAATGTAGATTAAACTCGCGTTTCTTGTCGCTAGAGACATCAACGGCGACTAATTTAAAACTACTAATTAACTCAGAAGCCCGATCAAGGTTGGATAATATGATTTCGGTCGATTTAGGCACAAGTTCGATAAAGTTAGTTAAATCTTGTTTGCGCATATTTCCGCTTGAATAAGCCTTGATTAAATCGTCCGTTTTTTCTTGTAAAAATGACGCCCCAGTAACACAGACGCCAATAGGAGTATTGAGCTCATGAGCCATACCTGCGACTAATCGCCCTAATGCAGCCATTTTCTCAGATCTTAGCAAAGCCTCGTCTTTCTGCAAAAGTTCCTTTGCATGTTGTTTTCTGGTCTTCACATAATGGCGCACGAGATTGAGTACATAACCCAATATTAGCTTGAGAATCAAAACCTCTACTAGGGTGGTGATAAGAACGGCCCAAAACGCTATAGCCGCGTTGTTTTGAGCTTGGTGAAAAGTATCGGCACTTATTTTAATCTGGTAAGCATTGTAGGCAATGATTGCATTAGTCACCTTGTCATAAGCCTGCTTTTCATAAACAGTAACACTGATGAATTCGGCGATGCGTACTGCCTCTTTGACATAATCGAGCGTCACATCAACGGCCTTTGCATAACCCCGCCATGCCTTTCTTATCGCATTAAACAGCACCTGGGATTGTGGGTCTGATGATGCAATAAATTGACCATTACTCAAGATCAACTCTGTTGTACTTTTCAGTTCGGTGATCTGGATTTTCAGTGTTTCTCTAAGAGACTTGTTAGGGGCCATAACCAGGCTCATGGACAGTTGACGCAACTCAGAGATAGGTAAGGCAACATTCGAGGATGTTGAACTCACGAGATTGACGGAATCGTATACCTTAGTGATGGAATTATTGACACCATCCAGGCTGTATATATTGTAGATTCCCTGAACAATCAAAACACAAGTCGTGAAAATAAACAGCGTTAGAATGCGTTTAGAGAGTCCTTTATCCGACACAGTTTCCATACTAATCAACCCCAGGGCTAGAGTGAGTGATTATAACTGGCTCTTTAAGTGCAATGGGATAATCACCCTGGCGCAAGGACCAGTGATTATCGCTAACCTCAATTTCCCACAGGGGAATAAAAGCCGACGGTCTGGGTTTATAGAAAACTTCTTTATTAAGACCGAGAACCTTATTGGGGCTAGGTAAGAACAGCATGTAATTCTGGTGATAAACATGTTCGATCATCGACCTTAATAAGGGAATATACTCAGCTTCGTCTATGGCCGTTTTGAACAATAAAGCGATGTAATTCTGCAATGTTTGATCATCACCTATAGTAGACCAAACACTGCTTGGTCGATAAACGAAAAGCGCCGTCCAGGGATGTCTGATCCAATCATAATTGCCCCAAATCAAAAAATCGTATTGAGTCGTGTTCCGTCCGTCCCGGGGGTTTAGCAGCTGGTTAAAAATATCTTTTTCCTCCGCAACTATATCTAGTTCGAGGTCTATATGAATTAATTCCAGAAAGTACTTAATATCTTTAACTAAAAATAAAAAACTCTCCTGTACCAAGAATCTCAATTTGAGTTTTTTTTCAGGATCCATTCCATAGCTAAGTTGATGTTTTTTTATAGTGTTGATGAGCTGTTTCCTGACAGCAAAAGAAAGCGGGCTTTCAATAAACGAATGTGATTGCAAATGTCTACTTGCTTGCCTAACGCCATAAAAATTTGGTGATATCATGGTAGGTGAGAATTCCCCTTCACCATTCATTGACAACATTAATAATGATTCCTGGTCAATGGCCTTGTTAATGGCTTCTCTGACTTCTCTCTCCTTGAGCAGCGGATTGCCGTTGATCATATTCATATGAACCGAATAATTGTTGGTTGATGGAGAGCGCAATAGCTTAGCGTAGTCAGATAATACAGTAGGTAATTCATAGGAAAAGGGGAGTGGCATCACGTCAAGTTTGCCTTCGTGATTAAGTAGATCGGATATCGCTGCATCGGTCTTAAGATCCAGATATACAGTAACTTTTTCTACCTTGGGGAAATTTGGATCCCAATAATACTTATTCGCAACCAACTCGACCGTAGAAGAATTTCTATTACCCTCGACATAGCCTTTTGTTAAAATGTACGGTCCTAAAGAATAAGGCCCGGGAGCCGCTAAATTTGGTGCCGTCGGTTTGCCATTCCAGCCATACTTGTTTAGATAGGCTTGGGTGTAGAAGTGAATCCACATGGCATCATACAAAAAAAAGCCATATTTTTCTTTGAGGTGAAACCTAACTTTGTACTTTGATATTTTTTCAGCTCTGTCATAGACACGGTCTATGTCGGTATAAGTGTAAGGTTGCATTTTGAAATACAGCATATTTATAACCACGGCATCTGCATCGAAGGGACTACCGTCCTGAAATTTCACTCCCTGGCGAAGTTCAAATTCATAAGTTTTGTCGTTTATTCTTTTATGTGATATAGCCAAGTCATATTCCCAGCCTCGCTGATTATTTGCCGGTCTAACCAGGCCTGCATTAACAGAGTGAGATATGGCGAGATAAGGCAGGGAGGGTAAAAAAACCTTAATATGCGATCCTGGTTTGCGGTTTCCCTTCATAGTGTCGCGACTGGTATCAGGCCTTAATCCTAAATTGTCAACTTCTTGTCCAAGAGTGTGGCTAGAAAATACGGTTAATAGTATGAGTGCTAAAGCACACTGGCAGACATTACTTAGCAATAAAAGAGCTGCCAATAATTTGAAACCAATAATAGAAAAAAATAGCGACTTAAACATAGCGCTCTCAATCGATATATCACAAATGGAGAATATAATGTGCTGGACGAACATCGAGCCGGTATTGATATACTTCGTGTAGTTCCCAGCCGCCAAGAAAACATACTAGCCGTTAGCATTTATTACCTGAACTACAGGAATTATAGTTATGACATTGAAGGTTATACATAGAAATAAATCTAATTTAATCGCGGCAACGCAAAAATATTCCTATAGAGGCTGAGGATGGAGAAATATAATTGCTGGCAGCAAATAGGCAGCAGCATGATTTTGGGGAAGTAAGGGAGCCAGCCATGTGTCAGGTTTTCCCATTAGCCTGACTTGCAATCGCGGGATCTTCAATTAGCAATGACCACTGTCGGCAATTTCAGCCCATTTAATAATGATCAGAATTGCTTGGTTATGCGACTACTGCCCCTATTTCTTTAGCTGAATTTGAAGCCAAATTATAGCGTTTTCTTCAACATCAAAGACTTGTATATTTTGAACGATTATAGCGGGTACTCGACTTTTAATCGTAGCTAAAGTGCTAGCTGATGTTATCACTATTGCCTTGGCTAGCATTTGCTGTGTGTTTAACCATTGATTGAGTACTTGAAACTCTTGATAGGCTTCTGGAGTAGCACCTATAAATTCTAAATCGTTAACTAAAATACAGAATTTTTTACCATTGTACTGTGCCACAGCTTGTTCAACTTTAGGTCCGATATCTTGAAAATCAAATTCGTTACAAGTACCACGCAATGTTATTGATATTATATTGCCTTGGATTGACACTAGGCTATCACCATGACCTTTAAACATTCCGACTCCTGTCTGCAATCAAAGGAATTATTACTACTATTTGGTGTTTCACTGCGTTTATATTTGATCAGAATATTGTCCACTAGTTTTTATTACCTAGACACTACTGCATTATAATTGTGGCATGGAAGGTGATACATAGAAATAAATCTAATTTAACCTAAGTACCGCACTGGTAAGCTCAGATGCATAGCTGTTCTCAAAGCACTTGTTATAAGACCTTTAAATGACTGTAATATGGCAAGTTTCGCGGTTACCCAGACTGACTTACAAGTATTGTGTCTTTGGCTAGTAATGACGACTGACTTAAGTTGCATCAAACCCATAGCTTTAATTGACAAACATCTGAGCAATGCTCCGCGGTTACTCCCTTGATGACTATGGAACATGCGATTAAGTCCGGTATCTTCTCTGCGAGCTCTAAAGCGATCAGATATGCGGCAGTCAACGCAGCGTAATGGCACGCCC
Organism: Osedax symbiont Rs2; assembly: GCA_000416315.1. Lineage (GTDB taxonomy): Bacteria > Pseudomonadota > Gammaproteobacteria > Pseudomonadales > Balneatricaceae > Rs1. Next base: position 11,372 of record ASZI01000066.1, read on the forward strand.
TTTCGAAGTTGTCTAACAAAGCAGATGATCGCTTTAGAGCCAGTAGGGGTATTCAGAGCATCTGGATGGAATGTTTATCGGCTTTGGACAGGCAACCAGTATGCCTGTAGTCGATGCCTAGACCTCAGAATGCTCTGAATGTCAGCAAGAGGCGCATAGGACTTAATCGCATGTTCCCTGTCATGCATCTGCCTTCTATCGATGAACACTCTGCTATTTGTGCTGCGACAGATATCTTATAATCCTAAATATTAGTCGACGTTAACTGATTAATGATCAATTGATCGACGCCATCAAAAATTCACAAACCGGAAAGAAACTGAACAGCTGTAATAATTAGAGTATACATATATGCGAGCTTGATAAAGAACAAACATAGACTATATTTTAGTCATCAGAAATCCTTAGGATCCACTCGAAGGTTAACACTGAATTTTACAAAATGGTGGCTATGAAGAGTATGCAATATTTAATAAGAATATTTTTGGTTATTCATCTATTTTTCCTGTATGAAAATTCAGTTAATGCTGAAACTAAAGTTGCTGATGAGCAGTCAACATCGGCCTTAATTAAAGGGTTGAAATCAGGTGGGTATATTATTTATATGCGTCATGGTTTAACAACAAGAAAAGACAAAAGTCGTGATAAAAGCCTTATTGATTTAACCCGTTGTGAAACACAAAGAAATTTAACTGAGGCAGGAAAATCCCAAGTTGAACATCTAGGGTTGTTAATGAAATCGTTAGAAATCCCTATTGGCCAAGTGAAATCAAGTCCATACTGTAGAACAAAGGATACTGCAAGTGCTGTATTTGGTAAGTATATAATTGATGAAAACCTAAGGTTTTCTATTTCAATGAAGAGCAATGAGTCTGAAGTGCTTGGTAAATATTTACTCGATTCAATGCTAGCCTCGAATGATTTACAAAAAAATACCGTTTATGTTGGGCATACAGCAAACCTAAAGGACGGCTTAGGTGTTTGGCCAAAGCCAGAGGGTGTAATGGTTATCTTCAAAAAAGAAGGTGATGAAATTATATATGAGGGCATGATAAAGCCTGATGACTGGCCGAAATTTTAGAAATTTTTGGTATTAAAATGCTTGGTTCTCTCTCTATACAAACCCGATTTCTTATTGCGCCCATAATTGGTGTTTTACTGACACTGATCCTCTATGTGACCAGTAATCAAGTTATTCAAGATAATGCACTATTATTCCATGATATTAGTAAAAGCAACGTAGTTCAGATAAGTGAAATAAGTGAAATCACGCTCCTCATTACTGAAAGCAATAGCGAAATAGTTACCTTGCTCCTTGAATCAGATAAGTTAGATGAAGAGGGCATATACGTTGAAGGAAAGATTCGACTTAATCATATTTACCAAATAGAAGAAAAACTCAATAAAAGCATTGGTGTAGAAAATGTATTAACTATTAACGGGGAAAATATATATAAACAGGTTAACGTAGCTTTCTCAGCCTATAAAAGCCAAATTATTTCTTCAATTGAAATGTCCTCTGTAGATATTAAACAAGCATCCTACGAGCTTGTATTAGCCAATGAAAAATTAAAAGTTCTTAATGATATATTTTTAAAGCTTACCAAGTACTATTCTACTGAACTCTCACAACAGGCTGCTTCAGTTGAGGATAATCTTTATAAAAAAACTTATATTACCGAACTAACAAGCGTCTTACTTATATTAATGTTGTGGTCTGCCTATTATTTTTCCAAAAACACATCTGCCAATATCCATCAAGTTCATAAAGCCTTATTAAGTTTATCTCAAGGTCATGCCAAAATTACGATCCCTCGAAACAAAGATACATATATTCAAGATATTTGGAATGCTGTGTCTGAATTTAAAGAGTCGATAAGGAAGCAGGAAATATATAAAAACGAATTGCTTATGCAACAATTTGCTTTTGACCAGCACGCTATTATTGCCAGAACTGACATAAAGGGAACTATAACGTCTGTTAATGCTAAATTTTGTGATATTAGTGGTTATTCTTCTGATGAATTGATAGGTAATAACCATCGTATAATTAATTCAGGTTATCATCCAAAAAAGTTTTGGTGTGATATGTATAAAACGATTTCAAAAGGTAGTGTTTGGCATAGCGAAATTCTTAATAAATCAAAAGACGGCACGACCTATTGGGTTGATACCAGTATTATTCCTATAACTTCAGTAACGAATGAAATAGTTGGTTATATATCGATAAGAACTGATATTACCGAAAAGAAAAGTCAGCATCAAAAATTAATTAACGCGAATATAATTGCAGAGGAAGCTACAGCGGCTAAGAGTTCGTTTTTAGCAAATATGAGCCATGAAATACGAACCCCTATGAACGGTGTCTATGGGACTTTAAAGTTACTTAAAAATGAACCCATATCGCCCAAAGGAAGGAATTTCATCGAACTAGCAGAGTATTCGTGTAAAAGCCTTCTGACAATAATAAACGATATTTTGGACTTTTCAAAAATTGAGGCAGGGAAACTTCAAATTGAATCAATAGATTTCAGCGTAATTAAGATGGTAAACAGTGTTTCAACCGATATGTTAACTACTGCACAGAGTAAAAAAATAGACTTCGATATTATTAATAACCTTAGTCATGATAATTGGACTGGAGACCCGGTGCGAGTCGGTCAAATACTCATCAACCTCCTTTCTAACGCAATAAAATTTACTCAACATGGCAAGGTGACTCTTTTGTTATCGCAATGTGAAACTGATGATAGAGAAGAGGCTGTACGAATTGAGGTAATTGATACGGGGATAGGCATGAACGAAGAGGGATTGAACAAATTGTTTACTCAATTCGCTCAAGCCGATGATTCTACAGTGAGAAATTTTGGTGGTACAGGCTTAGGCATGTCCATTGTAGAATCGTTAGTGCACTTGATGAAAGGAGAAATTAATGCGAATAGCCAAATCGGTGAAGGCACTTCTATACGTGTAATATTGCCTCTTCCCAAAGCTGAGGTTGACTCTCTGAATAATAAAAACGAAGAATTACCTTTTGAAATGCCAAATCTTAGTGGGAAATATATATTAATCGCTGAAGACAACAGAGTAAATCAAATCATAATTGAAGCAAATTTAAAACCTTCGAATGCCAAGTTGAAGATAGTATCTAATGGTGAAGAAGCAGTGCGAGAAGCGTTTAATGAGCGACCGGACATTATTTTAATGGATATACAAATGCCAGTAATGGATGGGATTTGTGCATGTAAGGAAATACTCGCACAAATGGAGTCTATGCCGATCATTGCTTTGACAGCAAATGTTATGTCTGAGGATATAACGAAATATCGAGAAACAGGCTTTGTAGAAAGTATAGGTAAACCATTTGAAGTAGAAGATTTATTCGCAAAAATCAAAAGACATATTTAGTTTTTATTAACCCGTTATGATCTATGAAGTAGACATAATGCTGGTTGTTTAATACCTCATATTGATAAGTCCCTAATTTTCTAGATACATATATTTTTGAAAATACCTTTCACCAGGGGCGTTAAAATGTCTGCAACGTGTCATATCCTAACTATTTGGTGCTGATGGTTTGGGTGGCTAATGGCCAATTACTGACTCTGCGCTTCTACTTTTGAATTCAGTTAAAAAGGGGATATTACCGTATCAGCGAGGGTCATATCATGAGATTGTTTTTTGTACAATCATGGCGCACTCTGCCACAAAGTGATATTCTCTAATTCTTTTAGATTCAGTCAATTAGACAAGTATTTCTGAATGATATTGCGCTCAATATTTGTAGAAAGTGAGCCTGCTCAAAAACTACAGCTTGCAATATATAAAGTACCTTGAAATTAAAGTGTTGGTTTGAATTTAGTGAATATCACTTTCACGTAAATGCGCCAGCGCACTATTAAGCTGTTATCTTTTATGTGGATCAAGAAGTATATTTTATGGCTACGAACTCTAAATTTGAAAGATTGAATGCTAGCAGGGATTATATTGCTGATAACTATCAAGCAACGCTCAGCTTATCCGGCATAGCAAAGTGCTCATATATGTCCCCTTATCATTTTTTGCGTGTTTTCAAGGATACTTATGGAGAAACACCTAACGAATTCTTGATTCGCCTTAGAGTCGAAAAAGCTAAGAAAATGCTTATTACGGAAAATTTGAGTGTCTCAGAAATTTGCGCGAAAGTGGGTTACATAAGTCTTGGTAGCTTTTCTTCATTGTTTTTAAAACAAGTTGGTATGGCACCTACTTTATATCGTCGTAAGCTTTGGGCTTTGTCTACTGAAGAATACCGTTTCCCCTCGCAGGCCATACCGGCATGTTATGCCCACCATTTTTTGGGCAAATTGGCTAATTGAGCAATATTGGAGAAATATCATTTTGATTATTTCTATAAAATAAAGATGAATTAACAACTGGGAATATATAGATGATCACATCCATAGCGCATGCAACAATATATGTACTTAATCAGGACGAAGCTCTTGATTTTTACAAAAACAAGCTCGGTTTTGAGGTCGGTGATGACATGAAAGTGGAAGGAGGATTTCGATGGCTAACTGTATATCCGAAATCTAAATCACAACTTCAGCTGGTATTGGCAGAGCCAAAAGAGGGACCGATGTTCACCAAAGACTCTGCCGAAAAAATACGAAGTTTAATCGAAGAAGGAGCATTTGGAGCGGGCGTTTTCGAAACTGAAAATTGCCAAAAAACGTACGAAGAGCTTGTGGCTAAAGGAGTGGAATTTATTCAGCCACCTACTGAACAGCTTTATGGCGTCGAAGCTATGGGCATAGACAACTCTGGGAACTGGTTTAGTTTGGTTCAACGGTAAAATAAAATATAACAAGTAAAGCCAGCAGGGCGCCGCAAGTGACGCCGCTGCTTTAGGCGTTAAAATGTTCGCTTTGTGTCGACGCCGGACAGAATCAAGGTTGTTAACCTTGATAAGCCTTTCTACATAATTCTATATTATCCATTTCCCTGCCGTATTGTTGGCCCGCTCGAGCCTAAATCACTCTTGCGTACTTTTGTGAGGCTCGCAGCTAATGATATTAGCTGCTCAATGACTCCAAACCTCTACCAAAAAGCCAGTTTCACCCCACTGGAAAAATTTCACCTGAAACCGAAAACAACAACCTGTGTAGTTTCCACTTGAAGGTGAAATTACGGATTGCCGAATTTACTGAGCTGTAGAGGTATTGTCCAGATGAAGGAAGCTAAAATGTCCGGTCGAAAGTGAAATTAACCCGGATGATTTTAGAAAATGAAACTGACACTGCTTTAAATCGAACAGTGCTCAGTTGATCAACGCTATTAGATCAGGCAAAAAAATCCAAACTCATCCTTAACAAACTTAGAAAGTGGCTAGATTAGACGATTGCCAATACGCCACCGTTAACAGCAATCTGCAAAACCGTCCGTATTTACAAAATCCATGGCCTGGGTTAACAGGCTACGTTGAGGGTGGCTGTTACCCGATTGATGATAATCGTGCGAAAAACAGCATGGGCCCATTCGTCATAGGCAGAAAATATTGGCTGTTCAGCGCCAGTAAGAAAGGTGCTAAAAGTAGTGCTAATTTATATAGCCTCATAGAAACTGCCAAAGCCAATGGTCTGGAACCATACGCCTGTCTCAAATTACTATTGATCAAGCTACCTTCAGCTGAAACGCTAGAAGATATCGATGCACTGTTGCCTTGGAACTGCAAGGGTGGAGTTGATTAGGCGCTTACTTTATATATCAATGTTTTGAGGGGATTTACCTTGTTTAATGTCTTATAAAAGAAATATTCCGTTATTTCTGTCTTCTTAAGTGGTGTCTTGGACATTATAATAAGTGAATAAAAACAATAGCTTGTCTAACCATAGAACTACAGTTAATGAGTTTTCAATAGGTTAGATTATCCAAGGAGTTTTTCCGCGAAAGCTAGGGGCATACTGTTTTAATTATCTATCTAGAAGCCTGTCGGGCTAACACTATTCTATTGTTAAAATTTGGATTTAGCTATATTTCAGCACTTCTTGTTGACAGAGCGACTTGGTTTGAAAGATCAAGATATAGTGTTCAATCTGATTTATTCGCTGGGACCGTTTAAATCTATAGTCTCTTAGTCTCATTTGGTATGTGATAAGCAAAAATTAGCGTTTTATAGACTCTGCTTTTAGTCAGTCTCTGTAATAGCAATCTATTAATGTAAAAGATAAACCGTTAAATATTGATAATTATTGAGCCAACTAGTTAGTAAGTATATTAGCCAGTCCCGACACAATATCCGTTAATAATTGACAACATCCACTTGACCGAATTAACTACCTTTTGGTCAAACTAATGCTAGAGGGAAATATATGATAAAAATAATAGCAACGACTGTCTTATTGGCTACAACTTTACTATCAACGGCCGCTTCAGCAGATGTGGTTCGTTTCGCAACTGAAGGGGCATACCCTCCATGGAATTCACTTGGCAGTTCAGGTGAATTGGTAGGGTTTGAAATAGATCTTTATAAAGATTTATGCGATCGAGCCAAGCTAGAATGCACTATGCAACAAACGCCATGGGAAGGCATTATACCTTCACTAAATGCAGGTAAGTATGATGTCATTATGGCTGCTTTGTCTATTACTGAGAAGCGCTTGAAGAAAATCGGTTTCTCACGTTCATACGCTGCCACACCGGCAATATTTGTGGTGAATAAAGATTCTGCTCTAGCCAGCTTTAAAGTTTCATCTACCAATGTTTCATTAGCTGAGTTGGACAGCGCTGAACAAGCTAGTTTTGACGCTGTTATTGCAGCTTTTAAAGGTAAAAAAATAGGTGCACAACAAGGTACTATTCACCTTGATTTCCTCAAAGAGTATTTAAAGGATGACGCGACTATTAAATCTTATCCTTCGCAAGAAGAGTTAGATTTAGATTTACAAGCGGGCCGGGTAGATATTGCTTTTGCTGCAATGAGCTACTGGCATCCGCTTTTTGCAAAGAAAGCAGGTAGCAATTTTCTAGCAATTGGACCAGGATTTTCAGAGGGGCTTTTTGGCGAAGGAGTTGGTCTAGGAGTGCGTAAAGCTGATACCGAATTGGCTGATAAGTTAAATGTTGCTATTAATTCTGCGATTGATGATGGCACCATTAGTAAACTAGCAATTAAGTGGTTTGGCTTTGATAGCTCGTTGTAATCGCTAATTATTTAACAGCAACAATACAGTATTATATTTAAATTGATGATACTTAATTAGATGTGACAGCTAGCATACTAAGGCTGTTGCATCTGATCTCTGCACTTGGGTAGCTTCTATAAAATGCTGACAAGCTGCAGCTGTAGGCAGCACACTTCATTAACTTTCTCGGCGGTAAAAATGACCCATTTTATTGAAAAAATTGAATTGAAAACGGCAACTCCGGGTGTTCGACGCTTTCTTAAAGTACATCGTTTTAAAAGCAAAAAACCAGGCCCTAAAGTATATCTTCACGCGGGACTTCACGCCGATGAATGGCCAGGGTTACTCACTTTACAACATTTAATAACTCGATTAATTAGTTTGGATGAACAAGAGTTATTGGCAGGGGAAATAGTTATAGTCCCGTTTGCAAATCCAATTGGGATGGATCAACGCCTTAACGGCTCAGTAATTGGACGTTACTCATTTAGTGGAGAAGGAAATTTTAACCGTAATTGGCCTGATTTAACGCCAGCGGCACAAGCGTGCCTGCTGAAAAACCCGAAAGCCAGTGTCGAAGATGTGCGCCAGGCATTACGTGAAGCTGTTGCCGAGCTACCTACCCATACCCCACTGTGTCACTTAAGGGCGATATTGCTCAGCTTATCTATCGATGCTGATATCATTCTCGATTTACATTGTGATTCCCAGGCCTTGCTACATATTTATGGCCATCACCTACAAAGTGAACAATCCGAACTACTGGCTAAACACCTGGCTTGCCCAATAGTATTACTTGAAGATGAAGTAGGTGCGTCACCTTTTGATGCGAGCCACGTTACCCCATGGCTCGCTTTAGCGAAATATTCAATACCACTAAGTTGTTTCAGTGTGACAATTGAACTGCGCGGATTTGCAGATGTAAACGATCACTTAGCAGCACAAGATGCAGAAGGTATTCTATCCTTCCTCGCCAGTAACGCTATAACCACAGCAGAGATTACGCAGCAGCCCCCCGTTAAAACACGAGTGACTAGGTTAGAAGGCGTTGATACTATAAGTGCAGCTGTTTGTGGAATAATTTGCTGGAAAATAGCTTTGGGTGATCAAGTTGACAAAGGTCAACTCATCGCAGAAATTGCTGACATAGAAGCTGATAACCCACTCGAGGGTCGAACCCCAATCTACAGTAAAACGCAAGGGGTACTCTTTACCACTACCTTGGCAAGATTGGTAACTACGGGTGAGATAATCGCTAAAATAGCAGGACCGGAACCTTTAGAAAACACTCACGGTGGAAGCTTGCTAATGTTGTAAAACTAATCAGGCGTAACAGCTCACTATCAAGTCATATTTTGGACTGTTACGCTTTCATATTACCATTGTTTAATTTCCCACTTAGTATTAAATCCTAACAAAATTGACAGTCTCAGCGGCACTTATCACTTGCTGTATTCGTAGATAAAGCCGATAGCGTCTATTGGCAGGGCCTACTGATTTGGTTTTTTAAGCGGCATAGATCATCCCTGCGCTAACCGAACACCGTATCTTGGTCTAGCAAATGTCTAAAATTTGTCCAGTGATGTATCTTTTCTCTTGGAAACCGAAGTCAAATAAGCAGTAATGGAACTGTTTTACGGAGTCTTACCTGCCAATATTCAATCTAAAACTTCAGTCGCCTGGAAAAAAATGAGTCTAAACTGGCGGTTGACCTGCTCTTGCAATTCACTTGGCTGTTCTGGGTAATCTAATCAAAGTTTGCTAACCCTCAAAAACTAGTTCATGAAAGATCCCGAAGAAATAATTGGATTCTGGATGAAAAATACCAACACAAACCAATAATAGGAAAATTGAAGAAGTTGTATTTGGATAAGCAATGAGGCGCTGCTGACGGACAAATTTTACGCAAAGAGTGGTGTTTAGTCTCTTCCTGAAATGCTAGCTTAGCATCCACTGCGGCCATGGTCGCAGTGGATACACTATGATAAAACTTTCTACATAGCTCAATCTAGTCTATTTTCCTGCAGTGCTATTGACGGCGTTCCAGGCCTAAATTACTGACACAGGCCTCTGTAAACCCCGCAGTTAGTGATTATTAGCTGCTCAATGACTCCACACCTCTCCTAAAAAGCCAGTTTCACCCCACTGGACAAAATTTCAGCTTAAACCGAAAACAACACTTAATGTAGTTTCCAGTCGAAGGTGAAATTACGGCTTCCCGAATTTAGGGGGCTGTGGAGGAGTTGTCCAGACGAAGGGAGCAAAATGTCCGGTCGAAGGTGAAATTAACCCGGATGAATTTAGAAAAGTGAAACTGACACTGCTTTAAACCGAACAGTGCTCTGAACAGTGATTTAATATTAGACTAATTATTTGCAGTAGTAAATAAAGCTAAATATGCGTGCAGCCACAAACAGTAGAATTGATAAACCCCCGATTTACTAGACACATATTTGGTTCTCACAACCCCTTTAATCAGGTCAGTCAAAACGGTAGCTTAGTGTTAAATCCAGTCTTATAACTTACAGCTAAAGCCGGCCACAAACGGCCATTTTAGGAACAGATAGGTGTCTAGAAAACTAGGGCCTTATCAAAGGCCACTTTTCCCAATAGTGTCGATAGCCTGGTAAATTAGCTACGCTAATTATTCAGCCAGGGCAACAGCAATTCCTGCGCTTAATAAAGCTAAGAATTTTAACAAACCGCGCTATATTTGGCGTTTATCTGTGACAGTGATAGTGGCACTAGCAATAGCAAAGCGGTGACACACACCATCACTACAGTGTGTTCCTTTGAAATCAAGCGCCCTCTAAACTCGTTGCAGGCAAGCTCAAAGTCCCTGAAGTTGACAAACTTTGCGATACAACGCCAACGCAGAGAGGTCATACTTTATCCAGAGCGTTTAGCTACTTATCCTATACTGGAAATTTTATTTGTGTTTTAGATAAATACTTATTGACCTCAAGCTAACTTGAGGTAATAGAATGGCGAAAAATTTACTCAAAAAGACGGAAAACATATGAAAAGCAGAACTGTACCTTACTTAATAGGGCTATTTTTTGATGGCATTAGCTCTGGCTTATTTATGCTAGCCTTGCCTTGGATTATGTTAAAATCACCGGACATGGGTACATTTGTCGCTATCATTGCACTTATCTGTACAGTAACGACTTTCTTTATTACACCATACATGTCTTCAATAATTGATCGGTTTTCTCGAAAAAAAATATTGGTTTGGATTCAAATCATTCAATTAATTACAGCACTGCTAGTATGTGCTATTTATTCAACTGATTTTAATTCGTCTACAGCATTGGCTATTCCGCAATTAATTTTTTGGGTTTCAACTAATGTCGCTTGGCATGTCAATAACGCATTCACACAAGAAAATTTTGCAAAACACGAATACGCGAAAATTTCCGGCTACCAAGAAGTTGTTGTACAGAGCTCGATGATGGGAGCAGGCGCTTTAGGTATCGTATTATTGGAAAGGTGGGGGATTACAGAGTTTAGCTTTTTTGCAGCAACAGCTTCAGTCATTGCGGTGATTAGTTATTTAATGATTCCGTACAATCGTCAATTGAGGGACAGTAAAAAATCACCAATGTTAGCGCAAATGAAACAAATACAGACGACTTACAGTACTATGCCTACCTATTACACTTTTATTTTAATTTCTTGCTTATCTTACCCTGTACTAACAATGCTGAGTAGATTAATTCCTATTTGGTTTTCAGAACTCAATATTTCTGGTGATTGGTTCGCGACATATAATATTGCATTGGGTCTGGGCTCCTTAATCACAGGGTTGTTACTGTCATGGATATTATCTTTTACCTCGCACAAAAATATCATGCAATATTCAATAATATTGTTAGCATTAATTCTGCTGATTATGGGAGAACTTAGAAACCCCTTTTACATCGTCACATTGACTATTGGCTTCGGCTTTTTTAACGCTTTAAATAGAATCGCCAGAATTAATTGGATGCATCATACCGTTCCATTGCATCAACGTGGAAGAATTGATGGTGGGCTGGCAATGTTTACCACCTTAGCCCAAAGTTTAAGTTATGTATTAATAGCCTATTTATCACATATAAATGCTATAGAGCAAGGATTTGTTGTTATAGGTTTAATTATGCTTGTTTGTGGTCTTTGGATGGTCTCATTAGGAAAAAGAATGGATAAAAACCAAAGTCTTATTCCCAAGTATTAATTTTTCGAGGTGAATTTAAATTTTTTCAGTTTCATATAAAGGGCTGTTAGAAAATATGGCGACATTGTAAATAGTGATAATAGAATTTGAGAGTAATCTAATCTTGTTGAAGAGGAGGTAATTAACAAGCTGAGCAAGATGAAGTAGCTTCAAATCCCCATAGCTTGAAATACAAAACAAGCTTCTGAGTAACGTCCCGCGGTTTCCTCCCTTGATGCTTATAAGACATCTGCCTCCAGGCTATGCAGGCATAACCGATTTTGTGGAGGCAGATGTCTTATAACCCTAAACAATAACAGGCCTTATTCATCTTAAGCAGCATAGATCAATCTCTCCGCTAACCGGCGCAAGGCCAGAAGTCGTTGATTGTCGACGGGCATACGAATAGCTGACATAACTAAAAGAACCAATTTATTTCCGCAAAGTGCACAAATAAGACGTGTCTACATATTGTTGGCCATAAAAGAATGGCATTAATGACAATTGCATATTGACAACATGCATGTGCATGTTTATATTGAAAGCATATTATGTAAGGACAATTATGAATACTGATTATTGCTTCAACTTAGCTATGCGTAAGTCCAGCCGCTTAATCACTCAATTATATGAGGAGAGATTAAAGCCTGTTGGCTTGAAAGTTGGGCAGTTCTCAATTCTACGAGCAGTCTTTTTTTCAGGAGAGACGACTAATAAAAAACTTCAAGACATTCTGGTACTGGATCAAACTACCTTAACTAGAAACTTAAAGCCATTATTTCGGGATGAGTACTTAAAAGCTTCATCCGATCCAATTGATGGTCGACTAAAAATAATTCGCTTAACGTCAAGCGGCAAAGACTTATATGAGCAAGCATTGCCTTTATGGCAACAAGCTCAACTAGATATAGTCAATAAATTGGGCGAGCAACAATCCGAACAAATACACGAATTAGCAGATCGATTTGTCAAAGTATTAGGTAATTAGATCGACTGCTCTATAGAGTAGTTTGTCTTAGATTTGTACGTGTGCATGTATATACATATTAATTATTAAGGTATAAATAGTGAAAATTTATATAAACCCTCTGACCGCCAACAACATAAAAGTACTATTACTTTGTAATCTCCTAGAAATAGATCCTGAGTTTCAAGTAGTCGCTTTAAATAAAGGGGAACAGCGAAGCGATAAGTTTTTAGCTATCAGCCCCGAAGGGCAAGTGCCTGTTTTGTTAGATGCTGATTTATTGCTGACTGAATCGAACGCAATATTGCAGTACATCGCTGCGAAACATCAATCTAATTTGTGGCCTTCTGATTTCATAGAACAAGCAAAGGTGTTACGCATTTTATTTTGGCAATCCAGTTACTTCAACTCCGGTGTTGGCGCGTTTGCTCACCGTAAAATTGTTATGCCCTTTTGGGGCTTCGGATTCAATGAACTTGATGCTGAACAAGTGACTAAATACCATAAATCGGTTGGAGCTTTAGAAGCTATGCTGAAAAAAAATAATTTTGTTACGGGGAATTCTATTTCTATTGCTGATATTAGTTTGTCAGCGTTTTTTATCTTCGCTAGTAAAGCTGAAATGCCATTGGAGCAGTACCCTAACACTCAAGTTTGGCTTAGAAATATATCAAGGCAACATTGGTTTATAAAAACTCAACATCATTTAGAAGCTTTTATGTCGAATTAAACTTTCAACAAAATACATGCATATGCATTAAGGATAACTTATGATAACTGCAACAATTAATTTAGCAAACTCATCATCAAGCCAAGCTCCTGTTTGGGCAAAGGATGCCAACATCCGTTATGTTGATTCGGCGGGGCTACAAATGAGATACCTTAAAATTGGACAAGGTGAACCTCTAGTCCTTATCCATACCTTACGTACTCAACTTGATTATTTTAGTAAAATCATCCCAGAATTAGCTAAGCACTATTCCGTTTATGCTTTGGACTTACCTGGTCACGGCTATTCAGAAATTACCAATAAAATACATAATAAACCTCTGTTTGTTCATCATGTTACCGAGTTCATCAAGGCATTAAATCTAAACAACGTAACCTTGTGCGGAGAATCTGTTGGCGGGTCAATTTCACTCGGAATAGCTTCTCAAGCAAATGTTTCGATTAAAAGAGTCATTGCATTAAACCCCGCTGATTACGTCAATAGTAATGGCTTAGATAGAAGCTCGGTGTTAGGGAAAATTTTATTCACTGGTATTAGTATACCTTTTTTGGGTTGGATTATATCGAATGCAGAAAAACGTGATGTGCTGCAACAGGTGCTTGAAGGAGGCTTTGAAAACAACAGTAACTTGCCCGCTTCTTTGGTTGATGAATTTAGCCAAGTCGGCAATAGAAAAGGCTACTCAAAAGCCTTTCGCTCTATTTTCTTGAACTGGAAAAGCTGGCCTGAAGGGCAAAAAGAATACTCGAACATAAAAATTCCCGTGACCTTTGTCTATTCAGAGCATGATTGGTCAGCAACCTCTGAGAGGTTGAACAATAAAGCACTGATTAAAGATGCAAAGTTAGTCACACTTAAAGATTGTGGACACTTTTCTTCGTTAGAAAAACCAGAGCAAGTGGTCAATGCCATTTTGCAAAGCGAAGCTTAATCCCCTTAATGTTCGACATTTAGAGCATATTCATGAATAACTCAAATCCAACGTCAGATAGCATTTCTCGAGCAAATTCTATTGCTCGGGGAATAGTCACTTACCCTAAAACCATTGTAGTAATCAGCCTCATGATAATGGCTGCATTACTAAGTGCTTTACCTACATTGTATAAAGATACTCGTTCAGATGCATTTTTAGCCAACGATAACCCTGCTCTTGTTTATAAGAATAAAGTGAAAGCACAATTTGGCTTAAGTGATCCTATTGTTATCGCCATCGTCAATAAAAGCGAAAATGGTGTTTTTAATCCTGATTCATTGGCACTTGTTGCCTGGCTCAGCGAACAACTAACATATTTAGATAATATAAATAGCGATCGTATTACTAGCCTTGCAACCGAGAATAATATTAGTGGTTCTGAAGAAGGCATGGAGGTAATCCCATTTTTTGAAGAGCTATCTAATGAGCAAGCAAGTGCTGATCTTATTTGGCAGCAAGTATCTGATTTTCCATTATATATGGGCAGTATTGTTGCCGATAATAAACAGTCGACATTAATTGTTGCTGAGTTATTAGATGAAAATGAAGTAGAGAGTACCTATCAACAAGTGCTTAAACTGATAGCACAAGCGCCTAAATTACCAGGTGATGAAATACATGTTGCCGGAGAAGGTGCTGTATCGGGCTACTTAGGCAGTTATATTGATGCTGATGCACAAAAGCTAAATCCAATTGCTGGATTAGTCATCACTCTCATCATTCTTTTTGCATTTCGTCGCTTTAGTCCGGCATTATTGGCTAATGTGATTATCGCAGCTTCTGTACTAATGACATTAGGTGTAATGGCACTTGTCGGTGTACCTTTTTTCGTTATTACTAATGCCTTGCCTGTCATATTAATTGGTATTTCAGTCGCTGATTCCATGCATATTTTCAGTCATTACTTTGACTTACAAGCACGTCGGCCTCTTGATGATAAGAAACAACTGATTGTTGAAACACTCGTTGAAATGTGGCGTCCTATTACGCTGACCACATTAACGACTGTTGCAGGGTTTATTGGTTTATATTTAGCTGCATACATGCCGCCGTTTAAATACTTTGGCTTATTCACGGCGCTAGGAGTAGCTATCGCTTGGATCTATTCACTCATCTTTCTACCAGCAGCAGTGGCCATTATCAAACCCAGTGCTAGTAAATCTATGGTGCGCCGGGCAAAACAGCGTAAACATGATAAGTTTGCTGAATTAATGGTGAAGCTTGGTCACGTTTCACTAAAACATCATAAAAAGGTTATTTCGTTTTTTGGCATTATCATGCTGGCTGGCTTGTTCGCTGCAAGTAACTTGACGGTCGACGAAGACAGAATTGAAACGTTTCACAGTAAAGAGGCTCTGTATAAAGCTGATAAAACCATCAACCACTATTTAGATGGTACCAATAATTTAGATATTGTTATTGAAGCTAATGAAACTGAAGGCCTATTTGAACCAGGTATATTAAACAAAATACAGGCTTTGCAGAACTTTGTTTTGACGCTGCCCAATGTAAAAGGTGCCACTTCAATTGTTGATTACTTAAAGCAGATGAATCGTTCGCTTAGCGGCGGCGATAAAAGCGAGTATCAATTACCTAACGACAAAGCATTAATTGCTCAATATTTTTTAATTTACTCTGCATCATCAGATCCCACAGATTTTGAAAACGTAATTGATTATGACTATCGTGTTACTAACATCAGAGTTCAATTTAATAAAGGCAGCTACCAAGATACTAGAATTGCTATCGAGACTCTGCAACGCTATATCACAGAAGAATTCAACGACTCTAATAGTAACGCTACGCTAAGCGGTAGAGTTAACTTGAACTATCATTGGATCAAAGATTTGGGAGAAAGTCACTTTGTGGGTTTGGCTATTTCATTGATGCTAGTTTGGATTGTATCAGCTTTATTATTTAGATCTTTTTCTGCGGCAAGTTTCGCGCTAATCCCTGTCATCAGTTCTATTTTACTGGTGTATGCAGCTATGGTGTTGTTCAACATAAAGCTAGGTGTTGGTACATCAATGTTTGCGTCAGTAGCCATTGGTTTAGGAGTGGATTTTGCCATCCATACCATTGATCGTTTACGTGTCACATTCAAATTAAATGCTGGGGATTGGGATAAGGCTTTAGCTGAACTTTATCCCTTAACCGGTCGAACACTGTTTTTCAATTACATCGCCATTGCATTAGGGTTTGGTGTACTCATATCAAGTCAAGTAGTGCCGTTGGCCAACTTTGGCACCATAGTCTTTATTTCAGTCAGCACCAGCTTTTTCGCAAGCATGAGCTTATTACCCGCGTTGATAAAATTAACAAAACCAGCATTTATCTCTGACTACTATACGCCTTCGGAGCAATCAATTATGAACAGCCAAAACATCAATACACATCCAAAAGCTAGCTACTCACGAGCACTCCGATCTTTAGCCCTAATTTTCTTTATTGCCAGCGCCAGTTATTTCGCTTTCAATCAGCAAGCACAGGCAGCTAGTTCAAAAGAAGGGATTGAAATCGTTAACAAAGTCAACAACGTTGATGATGGTCAACAAGTTACTCGAAAATTAACGATGACCATGATTGATAAGCGGGGCAAAACCAGAGTACGTGAAACTCAAGCCTACCGTAAATATTACGACCAAGAAAAACGCACCGTTTTATTTTATAAAAAGCCGACTAACGTCAAAGGTACAGCTTTTCTAACTTTTGATTATAAGGACACGGCCAAGGACGACGATCAATGGCTATATTTACCAGCAATGCGTAAAGTTCGCCGTATATCAGCATCAGATAGAGGTGACTACTTCCTTGGCACTGACTTTACCTATGAAGATATAATGTTAGAAGGGAAATTAGAATTAACTGATTACGACTTTAGTGTTTTACGCAACGAAAAAGTTAGCTTTGAATCTGGTGAATCCTTTGACAGTGTAGTACTACAGGGCATCCCAAAAAACACAGGCATTGCCAAAGACCTAGGCTATTCTCGTACACTAATTTGGGTTGACACTACCACTTGGGTAGTTGTTAGGGCTGATTACTGGGATTTGAAAAATAAGCCCCTGAAAAGCTTAGCAATGACTGATATTCGTACGGTAGACAATATCATTACTCGTCACATACTTACAATTAACAACCACAAGACTGGACACAAAACTATATTTAAGTTTAGCGACGTCAACTATACCTCAAAGGTCAAAAATAGCCTGTTTTCTAAACGCGCATTAAAGCAAGGTAGGTAACGACAATGAAAAGGAAAAATATACACTCATTTGTTTTTCTTGGTGGATTACTAAGTACCTTATTCAGCTTAACTAGCACTGCAAATGTAGAAATTAGTTCGACCTTACAAACTGAGATTGGAATCACCGATAAAAGTACCCTGCAAAAGGTTGAAAGTGTTTGGCAGCCAGAATTTAATATATCCATTAGCGACTCATTAGATATGACTTTTATTGGTCGCTTACGCTTTGATACTCAAAAAAACTTAGGGTACAAAGGGGATAGTTTCGATGCATATGGAACACTTAATGGCCCAGTTTATGAAGCCAATAATACAGATTTTGAGATTCGTGAGTTATATTTCGATACCCAAATGGCTGATGTTTTCTGGCGATTAGGTAAACAACAAGTAGTATGGGGGCAGGCTGATGGTCTTAAAATACTCGATGTTATAAATCCACAAAACTACCGAGAATTTATCTTGGATGATTTTGATGATTCACGTATTCCACTTTGGATGATGAACGCTGAAATCCCCATTGGTGATGATGATAGCCTGCAATTGTTATGGATACTGGATCAAAGTTATCACCGCTTTGCCAACAACGGCAGTGACTATCAGGTAACCAGCCCATTGCTAGTTCCTCAGCCAGTCGCAGGGATCGATATAGCCAGCTTTAAACTGGATAAGCCAAACAATATATTCAAAGATAGTGATTTAGGTTTACGCTATAGCAAGTTTTATAATGGATGGGATTTGACCTTTAATTACCTTTATCACTATTTAGACAGCCCTGTATATTATCAACAATTAAGTAATAACAGTGTTGCCATAGATGCGAAATACAAACGAAGCCACTTGTTCGGTTTAACCGCGAGTAAAGCGTTTGATAACTGGACAGTTCGCAGCGAAATTGGATATAGCACTCAGAGCTATCATTTATTGGACAATGATAGCCAGGCCTTTATCGATTATGAAGGCATTGGTAACTCCAAGGACCTATCGTCAGTTATAGGATTGGACTGGCAAGGACTAGAAGACGGTATGCTAAGCTTTCAGTGGTTTCAAAGCCGTTTGCTGGATTATGATACTGATATAGGCAGGGCGATGATTCGACCTAGAAACAATCAAATCTATTCGGCCTTATACCAGCAGAACTTTGCCAACGAAACCTGGAAATTAGAGGCACTAGCAATGTATGGCGTTGATCAAAATGATAGTTCAATCCAAGTTGAACTCAGCCATATGCTTGAATCAAACTTAAAAATTTGGGTTGGAGCCGATTTATTCAAAGGAAATAAGCAAAGTTTGTTTGGTCAATTTAATGATACTGATAGATTAGTATTAGGGTTTGAATGGGGATTATAATGGTCGAAAAATTTTCTTCAAATGCTCACATTATGATGACTTACTAATTTAAAGCTGACATTTGTCATTTCAGTTAGCTAGGGAAGCAGCGATTGAGTTATCAAAATCTGCATGTATTATTTTTCAGACCAATTCGTCTATAAATCTTTGTTCTATTCCCCAGTAAAGGAGAAGTTCTCCCCTAATGGTTGTGTTTTAAGCGACATTACCGTCTTTCAGGCGGTGCTAGCCTAGCCAGTTCAACAACTGGCTAGGCCTGACAATGTTTGCCAAAGAAAACAGGACTGCTAGCTAGTTATCATTCTTTTCCATACCTGATATAGAGCTTTCTAAAATCCAAATTAGGACTTAATAATTCTAAATGAGTTATATAAAAGTGCTCATTGCATTGGCAATGCGATGGAGCAGATTCAATTAGGTAAACAAGATGTGGTATTTGCTGGCGGAGGTGAAGAAGAGGGCTGGACACTATCTTGTCTCTTTGATGCTATGGGAGCCTTATCTACGCGTAATAATTCGCCGGAGACAGCCTCCAGGGCCTACGCTGCCAATCGCGATGGTTTTGTCATTGCCGGAGGGGCAGGCGCACTTGTATTAGAGGAACTACAACATGCCCAAGCCCGCGGTGCCAACATTTATGCTGAACTTGTCGGCTATGGGGCCACCTCTGATGGTTACAATATGGTCGCTCCAAGTGGAGAGGGTGCAGTGCGCTGTATGCAGCAGGCTTTGGCAGTGATTGACGGCAGCGTTGATTATATCAATGCCCACGGTACTAGTATCCCCGCCGGAGATCTACCGGAGCTGCGTGCTATGCGGGAAGTATTTACTGATAAGATTCCAATAATTAGTTCAACCAAATCATTGACTGGACACAGCCAAGAGGCTGCTGGGGTACAAGAAGCTATTTATTCATTAATCATGATGAAGAATCACTTCATATGCTCCTCAGCCAACATCGAAGAATTAGACATCGAAGCAGCTAATCTGCCTATAGTTCAAGAAATGATTGACCACATAGAACTGAACAAAGTTATGTCCAATAGTTTTGGATTTGGAGGTACTAACGCCTCGTTAATCTTCCAGCGTTATGACCAGTCATAGCACATAGTCCTAGACGAGGGTTTAACTGTTGAGTAGCAAGAGTTCGGCCAGTAAAATTGGAAGTTTAGTATTGTTATACAGTGCTAAAACCATTAAATTATTTGATACATCATTATCGGGACGGTTGTTATGTTGTCTATTCGCCTCAAACTTGTCAGTGCGCTGATGCTTGCTTGCTTATTATTCTCAGCAATTATTTATATTGCAACCCCTTATATGGTTAAGCATGAAATGATTGAAGGAGAGTTAAGAGAGAAAATCATTAGTTATCAGCCAGAGATAGAAGACTATATTCAAAAAAATAACACTTGGGGTACTCCACATAGTGCCAAGCTATTCGCCAATTCGCAAAAAAATTCTCTAAAGCAATCCAATGAGGAAAAGAACACATTAGACTTTGCCCTTTTTGATGATAATGGGAATGTGATTATCCCTGGGCCAGGTTTCAAAATAGGTGATACAACCAAGCTAAACGATTTAAATGATGTAGAGAGCTTTATCGTAGCCCAGTCGACATTGATTCACGCCATAGCAATCGGTAACCTGGAACTTTCTCCTCGTCAGCTGCAATCAATTCACGCACTTGAAGAAACTTTATTATTTTCGATGTTTGCAGCACT
>ASZI01000067.1 GCA_000416315.1 Osedax symbiont Rs2
GATCTAGCTGTTGTTAGATTGGAGGTAGTCAGTGTCAAATCAGAAATGCGTGATCATTATTGATCAAAACTTAACGAGCGGACCTATGGCTAATACCGCAGCGGTATTGTCATTAAGTTTAGGGAAAAAATTTCCACAGATAATTGGTGAGGATTTACTCGATTGTCTCGATAGCCGTCGTCACGGGATCACCACTATGGCAATTCCTATCCTCAAAAGTAGCAGTATCAAGCTTAATCAGATGCGTGAGTCGCTCAAAGCTTATGAGACAGACTTAACGGTGATAGAGCTGCCCAGCCATACACAAACCACTGGTAGCTATCAAGAGTATGCACAAAAGCTGCGAGCCACACCAATCGATCAGTTGCAATATCAAGGTATTGCACTTTATGGCAATGCCAAGCTGGTCAACAAATTCAGCGGCAATTTAGCTTTGCTGCGTTGATCACTTACAGACCTTGCAGATGCATTATCACTAGTCAATTATCTACTTAACAAACGGGCTTTATCCGCCTGAGGATCTTTACAATGACTATATTTATGTCGATGTTCATCTTCGCTTTAATCGGGGCTATTTCACCGGGCCCTGTTAACATCATCGCAACCGGCACCGGTGCTAATTTTGGTTTCAGACGGGCTCTACCTCATGTATTTGGCGCCACCGTGGCTTATACCTTAATCGTGTTATTGGCTGGAATTGGTTTGAATGGCCTGCTAAGTGCCTATCCGCAAATAATCACTACAGTGCAATATCTCGGTGCTATCTTTCTTTTGTATATGTCTTTTAAAATTGCCACGGCCAGTACCCAAGATGACAGTGCCGACATTGCAAAGAGGCCTCCGAGCTTTCTTCAGGGAGCGCTTGCTCAGGGCCTCAATCCTAAGGCCTGGTTAGTTTCGATGTCCGGCGTCAGCTTGTTTGTTGCAGCCAATACTCCCGCGACTTTGTACTTACTGATCTTTTGCCTGATCTCATTTATCGTCTGCTTTATTGGAGTTAGCAGCTGGGCGGTGATTGGGCATTTAATTCGCTCATTTTTGCAAAATAAACGCCATCAGGTGCTTTTCAATGTTGCCATGGGACTTTTACTTAGCAGCACTGTGCTCAGTATCTTTATCAATCAGTGATCTAAACGCAATAGACAAGAGCCACCAACCTCATAGTCCAACAGAGCATACAGGGGTGCTGATTGCATACCAATCGATCGCACCCTCTACTGATGACCCGCAAACTACTCAAATACACAAATCAGCCAAGGCGATTAAGAAGCCATTGCCAAGCTTTTTGAAGTTTGGGTTGCGTACAGTTCCTCAAGTCTGTCGCCTTGTGCCAGCATGTACTCCAAAGAAGATAGCGATGCTTTTGCGCCCTCGCCCATAGAGATCACAATTTACTTGTAGGGCAAATTCGCCATTTTGAAAGCTGTTGCATTGAAAGGTTTAATTTGTGTATTGATAAGTGCCATGCTGGCCTCCTGATTGGGTTTGCAATGAATATCTGGTTTTCTGCAAAAAAATATGAGCCATCATCAATCAATAAAGTTAGTCATTTCTATTGTTACGTTCTGTTT
Organism: Osedax symbiont Rs2; assembly: GCA_000416315.1. Taxonomy (GTDB): domain Bacteria; phylum Pseudomonadota; class Gammaproteobacteria; order Pseudomonadales; family Balneatricaceae; genus Rs1. The sequence goes on from ASZI01000067.1 coordinate 1,572, forward strand.
TTTAGATTAACCTTAAAAAACCAATCAACCAGCAGAGATTTAAAAGTGATATCAACCAAGCAGCTTTATTATGCACTGGCACTTGAAAAAACATTGCACTTCAAAAGAGCGGCTGAAAACTGCAATATAAGTCAGTCTGCACTAAGCACTGCATTGAGTGAGCTAGAAAAGCAGCTGGGTTTACAAATTTTTGAGAGAGACAATAAAAAGGTTTTGCTCACCCCAGTGGGAAAAGAAGTATTAGATAAAGCCCGTAGTATCATCTTGCAAGTGGGTGAACTAGAGCAACTTGCTAATGGACGCCAGTCGCCCTTGAGTTTTCCTATCTGTGTGGGTGTTATTCCAACGATAGCACCCTATTTACTGCCCAAACTGTTCCCTCTGCTGGAGCAACACTACCCCGATGCGCAACTTAATATTGTTGAAGAGCAGTCCCATGTACTGGTCGACTTAGTTAAACGCGGTGAGATAGATACCGCTATTCTGGCGATGCCCTTCCCTTGCGATGGTCTGCTGGCACTTGAGTTCTGGCAGGAAGATTTTTATTGGGTGGCACTAAAAGGTGACAAATACACTAATAACAAGGAGATCACCAGTAACGAGCTAACCCACAGCAAGCTGATGCTCTTAAAAGAGGGGCACTGTTTAAAAGATCACATACTGGCGGCTTGTAAATTGCCCGAACAAACAGCTAATCACGGTTTTGGTGCCACCAGCTTGAACACCTTAGTGCAAATGGTTCTGGGTAAAATGGGTACGACACTTATTCCCAAAATGGCCCTAGAGCAACTAACACTGCAAAATGAGACGCTGTCTGCTGTGCACCTCAATGAACCCAGCCCACATCGACGTATCGCCTGTATTATTCGCCCTAACTACACCCGCATGTCGAGTATCGAGGCACTTATGCAGCTTTGTAAAAAGGCGTTGTGAGTTTATTATCATCAGAACAATTGAATACAAGCATCTAATAAATCAAATTTACTTATCATCAGCCATTGCTGCATTATTAGTAGTATGCAAGCGCAACATAAGAGCGGCAATTTCTCTGTAAACAGAGCAACCGTATTCTTGCTTGCTGCATTCTAAACACAGGAGTAATGATCATGCACAATGTAATCCAGTCCAAAACAGATAAGAGAATACCAGCAACTAGTCAGCCAAATCACTGTGCACAGTATCAGTGTAATTACCCGGACGACTACTCTGCAGGCCAAGCCTGTATTGCCAAAAACATAGCAGTGCCAAATCCACATCTGCCCGGATTAATCAGAGCAACAGAATTAACGACAATTTACATTTAAATCTTATGCTTAGAGTATGTTTTGTAGAATTAACGTAAATGATTATAAGGCGCTTTTTAGTTGATAAATGAACTAGCCATAAAGCTTATTATCAGCACTATGATTTTTGATCTGAAAAGCATACAAACATATCTGCCACTGTGAATTAATCATTAGTGGCGAAGCGCAGTACATAGAGTAATTCATTGCAACCAGTGGATGCCGGTGACAAGTTAAAACCACACTTTTCCAGTACTTTTGTGGATGCAATGTTGTCTTTCTCAACACCACCAGCAACCGACTTAATATTTCTCAGGCTGGCCATATTAACTAAGCCGTTAAGTAGCTCTGTGGCGAAACCTTGCCCCCAGAACTGTTCCGCTAGGATGTAACCCAAGCGTAAATCTATGCCGTTTTGATCTGAGCCTGACTCAAACAGGATAACTATGCCTATAGCATTCGCTGATGTCGCCTCTACTACTAATAGCACAACTGCCTCATTGTCACGCTCTGTAATCCAGTTTTTAGCACGCTGTTCTGTGTACTGCCCCTGCCAGGATGGCGGCAGAGATTTTGTCACCGCCGAAGTTAAGATATTCATAACCACTGCACTAAGGTTTTGCAATGGCCACTGATCCGCAGACAAAGAATGCCAGGGTGCTAAAATGAGTCGCTGCGTCGAGTATGCATAATTATTTTTCAGACCTTCTCCCCTGTTCACAGAGTATAACTGTGTAGTGATACGCAATTAATCACTCTTAACTATATTTTCTCTCTTCTTCTCGGTCAGTTGCTTAATGATATGCAGATAACCAGATTGATAAGACGCTTTGTTAGCAGCCTACTACTCTGATCATTCAAGCCACTGCTGCTATCCGCTGAGTCCGATTGCTAGCCCACTGAAAAAAGCATGATACATTAGATAACCCTGTGATTTAATTAGCGGATTCTGACCCTGCTTTAGCGTACAATTACCGGTAAGCTCACCCTCTGCCTACAGTCCATGAATACCTTAAAAGAGACCGACCACATCAAACTACTCACTATTATCCTGAGTGCCGCTTTATTAGCCCTGCACAGTTACGCTTTTTCAGAGACCACTATAAGATTGATCAGCAAAGATAAATTGATACACAGTGACTTTGCCAGGCGAGTGGGTATAGATCAAACGACCTTACTCTGGCCAATACAGCGCTGCCCGAAACTTTTCTCAAAAGAAACCCAAGGTATTTTACGCTCATCCATTGAACTGGTGATCATTTGTAACGCTTTTAGACGGGCAGGCTTTACAGGTCAGATTCAAATGATTCCCTCTGGGAATGCTCAGCGTCAGAAAATTGAACTGGCAAAAGCTAATGCAGATTTAATAGCCCACAGTACTTTTAAGCAATCACTTAGTCACAGCATACCACCGACAGCCTCCCGTTTTTTGCTAACTGATCCCGTTATCAAACAAGGTCAATTTCTACTCGGCATTTTCACTTCCGCCAATCAGCTAGCTGCCGTAAGCAAAGCATTTAGAGAAAACACCTACAGCACTTTGATAGCCGCCACATTAACTTCGTGGAAAATAGACATAAAAACATTGCAAGAAATGAAGCTTAAATCATTACATTTATTACCCCGATACAATCTGATCGCGCCTAATATAGAGCACAAACGTGCAAACTTCACTCTGGCCGCCCTGGACAGTAACAGCCCACAAAAAAGACGATTAAAACGCGTCGAAGGTTATAAAGTTGCACTTGCTGATGAGAGAGTTTTTCTCGTCAATAAACACCAACCTCTATTATTTAAAGCCCTACAAGACTACATAGCGCACTTGCGCACACAGGATGATGCACTGACCAGAGCCTATCGACACGCCAATTTTATTAGCGACAAATATCAGAACTGGACTCTGATCAATTAATACTTTTGTATTCATCTGCAAATTTAACAACGCCCTAGTCAATTTCCTTTACATAACAAGGATAATTTTTTTGCGTCCTTGCGACCCAATCAAAATCTAATTCAAACGAAACCACGGGATTTTCTGAGCTTGTCTGGGATATCTGTGAACCGTCCGGTGCAAAGGCAAATCCCTGACCACCAAAGGTTAGATCGGCGTCATATTCACCCACCCGGTTTGAGCTCACGACATAACAACCTGAGACAATAGCCGCCATAGCAGCGGCGGTTTTCCAATGGGTAACACTTTGCCCTGAGGCCCTGGGCACCGCAATCAAATGCGCGCCTTGTCGTCTGTATTCCCTAGCCCACTCATTAAACATCAACTCTGTGCACAACATAAAGCCCACCGTTATCCGCTCGGTCTTGATTACCTTGAAACCTGGTACGGCTGTTGTAAACCAGGCGTTTTCATAAAAACCACTCTCGGCGGGAAAATAATGCTTTTGATGGGCAAAATGATATTCTCCATCGATTAGTACAAATGCTTCATTTGCCAGTTTTTCAGCTGCTTTAACCGGTCTGGAAGATAGAATAATAGGGACATCCAGCTGTTGTAGCTGTTGAATGCCTCTGTCGTGTGCAACGATTGATAACTGCGCACTTTGTGCATCAAAGTCTCTATTGGCAGCCAGCCAATCGCCAAAGGGCATTTCGTTAGTGATTAACAGATCGGTGTTCTGCAAATTTATATGCTTTTTCAGCGCCAGCCATTGGGCTCCCTCATGGGATAGTCCCTCCACTGATTCAAGGTAAGAAATTTTCATTGTTAATATCCTTCATCCATTTATGCTTAATGCACAGATTGTAATTTGAGCAAACTAAGCACTAAATGTTAGCGATAAATGGTTGAAACTAGCAGATACAAAACGCGATATTATACTGACGATTCGCAGCTTATTCGGTCGCATCGGCCGTTTTGGCTCCCTGCTAAAAACATGTTATTGTCGCTGTTGAATTTCTAGTTAGAATATCGAGCCGATGGATAAATTTGATCAACAGATAATCAGCCTTTTAACAGACAATGCCCGCCAATCTAATGCAGAGATTGCCAGAAAAATCGGCTTATCGCGTACCGCTATCAGCAGTCGCATCCAAAAATTAGAAGAAAAAGGAATTATTTGTGGCTACCGGGTAGAAGTACAACAGCCCAGTATAGGTGTAGGCGCTTATTTTCATATAAACTTTAGCCACGGCAGCTGTGAAGAGCTGGTGCCGCTGATATCAGCCATCTCGCCAGTGCGTGAGTGCCATTCGGCTATCGGTGATATCGATATGATCATTTATGCCCAGGCTGAATCTATGGAGCAAATGGAAGAAGTGCGCTGTCGCTTAGAAAGCTTACCCAGATTAACCTCTATTACCACTAAGGCCGTTTATAAAAAGCTTATATCACGCTAGCGCCCGAGGCAAAATACTACTGCCACTGCTTTTACCACAAAGCAATAAGTGTAGACGTTTACTATAAATCTGTTTAAGTTTGAGAAAACCAGCTTAATTTGCGGTGGCGTTTTTCAACAGTGTTTTTATTGCCTCTTGTCTCAGGTTTTCTAATTCGCCACTGTTTTGCATTTTAATGATAACTTTATCAATTTTAGGCACCCAGTCTTTATGTCTGCGATGAACATAGTGATATACCAACATTCGACTTAAGGGCGGAGACAAAACATGTATGGATTCCACAGCCATTTTTTTGATCAATACTAATCCATTAATCTTTGCCGTAATCGCGATATCAATCCGCCCTGCCTGCAGAAGCTGCATCATTTTAATACTGTGATCAATCACTTGGACTTTTTGCAGGCCTTTGCTACACAGCTCGGCATGTTTTACACCTCTGACAATACCAATGCTATATTTATCTAGTGCTGTGCAACCTGTTACCTTAAAACGATATTTCTTTGAAAAAACTGCTGGCTCAATATAATTGATAGCGGTAGGTACTCTAATAAGGGTTGGGTAATCCTCTCCCACTTGAAAAATTCTGTGAACCTCACCATCAACCCTCCCTTCACTTGACTCCTTTAATGCCCTTTTTCCTGGCATTGGCAACATTTTGATATCGATGCCCAATTTACTATAAACAGCTTTTAAAATCTCAGCACCCACCATCTGATCGGGTGTATCTCTTATCTGGGCAAATGTAAACAATGGTTCAGCATAAACGGCTTTTGTAAAAAAGAGTATCACTACACAAATACTTAATCTTGTATGCATGAATTTCTCCTTGGAATAACCTGAACCACCAGCATCCGTTAGATAGATACAGACAGCAGATGAGTATGTTTTAGCAGGCCTATTTAGTACACAAAGTTATTTCATGTACTCTTTATAGATGTGCTCAATTTCTCCGCGTTTTTTCATCTTGTATATTTCATCGTTAAACTTCTGTACAAAATCACGCTTATAATAGTATCTTCCCTGATCGCGATCGGTAAAACCCATATACACGGCATCTGTGGAAATAATCACCGCTTCGACAATGCTGTCTTTCTCGAGCTGGTTTAAATCACCGGAATTAAGCATCGACTTTATACGCCAAAGTACTGAGATTTGGTTACCCATATAACAATCGACTCTTTTGCGCACTAACCTCAGCAAGTTTTGTTGAGTGGTTTTTGCCTCTGCCAATTTAATGCTGCCATCTTTAACATGTTGTCTAAACACAGGCCCTCCAAAGCCGTCATAACCGCTATTATTGGCAACAGTCAGCCCAATATAGTCCTCTGGCCAGTTTGGTCGGGGGTTTTCAAGAACATCCTTATGACAGACAACCATAACGCTCTCATCCATTATAGAAATAGAATAAGGCCAGACGTATTTCCAGTCGTGTCCATGGTAATAGGGGGGCACAAAAGCAAAGGCTTTTCCCACTTCAATTAACTTTTTGACTCGCTGCCAGGGGGCGGGGGTGAAGCTTAGCTTATAGCCACTCATTCGCTGGGACACTCGCTTAAGGACTTCTATATAAATTCCCTTGATATCTCCTTGCTCTGTATACACATAGGGAGGATGGCTATCATTGACCACAATATTAACGTCGATCTGCTCTGCAAATGACAGCCTGGGAATCAGCAAAATGACAATGATGGCAAATATCCACTTCATGTTTATCTCCAGCTCCAAAGAGCGATGTTATAACTGACACACTGTTTGTTTGTCCGACTGAGTATTATAGCGACACAAGCATCGTCATAATTGTAATTAACATAGATTCGTAGACTCATCTGATTTTATGCGGCGTTTAGCACTGATACTTTAGTTGACCCAGAGCAGATTGGAAAAGAGCGTTGACTGCCCTTAGTTTTGAATATTTAAGCTATCCGTACATAGCCCCTAGCAAACAGCTTTTAACTTACCGATAGTATCTCTCGGATCGATGTTGGTTACTTGTGAACTGCAAAGTCACAAAAGCTCTAAAAAGCGCTGTATTTACTCTAGCAGGCAACTGGCAATCAAGAATTGGCAAATAATGGACTAACTGACAGTCAGGCATTTTCTCGCTTTGATTCTTCTAAACCTTCTAAATAGGTTTCACGCATGTCCTGATAATCAGTTTCTGATATACCGACAAACGCTAGTACTGGTTCTAACTTACAATGCTCTTGCTGTTCGTCACCGACTCGCCAAAATCGTCGATAAATACTGCTGATATCTTTGGCCATTAATAGTGAACACAACAACAGTTTAACTGATTCATTTTCACTGTTTTCAAGCCCTAATTTCTTTATATCAGTTGCTTGCAGTATAAGTGCCTCTGTTACAGTATCAGGCATAAGCCAGCGTTTGGAAATTTCATAACCTACCTGGAAGTGATTCATACCAAATATGTCATTCTCTGCATCTAGCCAAGTGTTGACCAGACCCGTATCTATTCCGTCAATAAACTGCTGATACTCCTGAATTGTTTCTATCATCATCGGAATTCCGCAATTGTGCATCATGCCGAGCGAATAGGCGTCATCAAGATTCTTATTTGATACCTTCTTCATGATGCTCATAGTCAACTGCGCAACTTCTGTCGCTGTATCCCAAAAGGCATCAAGATTATTGGCCTTTGAAAATGAATTCCTAAGCGCCAGCATTCGCAAAATAGTTAACATTTTGCTAAAACCAATACGCATCAGCGCCTCATTTAATGAGCTTACCTTGCCACTACCGCCAAACGCCGGTGTATTAGCAGTGGCTAATACTGCAGAGTACAGTGATACATCCTTGCGCAGTACCGACACAACTTCATCAATATCTACATCTCCCGCGTCCAATAATTTAATAATATCGACTAATACCTGGGGCCGAGCAGGAATAATATAAGGTCTTTTTAAGCTGAGGGCTTTTGTCATGAGAATCTCTAATTAGTGAAATGGCTAATAAGCTAGATAGCGCTGGACTCAAGATTAGTGCTTTGATATTTAATAACTTATGCTGAAAATTTTTATTGGGTTGTTACATAAGCTGGCCCAAATGAAGCTATTACTGAGGACTTTGAACCTGCCGATTCAAATTGCTTCGCTACTTCAAACTGAGTAATTACAGTGTAGTGTAGAATCGTAGAAAATGGGTATGACGATGGCCACGAAAGAAAGGTTTTTCCAAACTTGGCTGATTATGTTGAACATACGCTTTGCAAAGCCACTAGATCCCTGTCTTGCTTACCTACCTACCTACCTACCTACCTACCAAGCAAGCAAGCACCATTATAAATACTGATGTCTGCTGTGGCGGTAATAGCCCTGACTAGACAAGCTTTAGCTTTGCATCTGGGCCGGTGCACGTCAAAGCTATCACAGGGGTGAAATCCTTTTTCCAGGATGGCGAGCGGGGCAGACAGACCCGATTTGCAGTGCTTCAATCAGATATTGCCAATAGCCATTTCTAAACTTACCTTAGCTTGTCAATATCGTCATTGAAATCAGCGATAGCAGCGTTGAAACCAGAATAGCTTTGGCAATGGCAGTGGTTCGAATGCCGTATTGCAGCGCGATAACAAAGGGCATTGCACCGCAAGGGCCCGCAGCGAGTAGAAGAATTAACTTTTCCCAGCCAGGGGTAACTGTCAGGTTTTGTAAAAAACCATAAACTAACAAAGGTACCACCAATATATTGACAAAAATAACCAACCAAGTGGCCTTGCCTATAGGTTTAAGTGGGCTGCTGGCCAATATGATGCCCAGAGAGAACAGCGCTGCCGGGGCCGCAGCGGCACCGACAAACTTAGCATAAGTTAGAATACCGCCAGGTACATCCCCTGCAAACCAGGATAAGACACCTAACATTGAAGCGATTAAAAACGGGTTTTTACTAAGTAATCGCACGACGTTAAAGACGGATTTTTTGCTCGAATTCATCAGATCCAAAGCCAACACAGTCCCGCAAAACAGTAGCAAAATATCGATAATGACGATGCCGGCAATCGGCCTTGACTCTAAGGTTCCGTACACTCTCTCTGCGATGGGCAATACAAAAAATATGTGGTTGACAAACACTGTGGTTAAACCCAATAGCAGCGCCTCTTTGCGTTCAATATTCAAGGCGTATCTGAGCAGCAGGAAAGTACCGCCATAGGCAATCAGCTGAGCCGACAAATACACCCCGATTGCACTGTAATCCAGTTGATCAACAGGCGCATTAGAGACCACCGTAAAAATCAGTGCAGGGTTGGCGACAAAGAAAACAAATTTATTGATTACCTGCGCCGATGCAACATCAAATGAGCGACTGCGATAGGAGATAAAACCTAACAGCAAAATTGCAAAAATAGGCAGAATTGGATCGAAGAGTGTTGATAACATGAGAGATAGTTTTCTTAATTTCAGCTAAGCAAAGTGCGGTTCATAGATAAATATCACACTCATGATACTTGAAGTAGCCACAGAGTTATTGTTATTTATCGAAAAGTCTTTCGTAAAACTGACATGTATAGCAAGTGCTCAGAGATTAACAACCGGCCCATTACGCTGTCAGTGCACGCTATTGCTAACAGGGATAATAAGATTTCTTATAAATTTAGTAGAATCAATGGAGTAGCAACTGCTCACGGATTAATTTAGAATCCTTGTAGCAGTAACCAAAATCGGACACAGCCTCTTAATCGGCTATATCATTAGGACCTTAAGGATCAATTTGAGTGTAAAAGTTTCACCACAGACTTGTCCGATGATTGTCCTTTCTGCAAAGATAAATAATATTCTTTGAACTCACTCTCAAACAGTTGTTCGTGTTGTTGAAGATAACTCAGAAATGTTTCAGCCGCTAAGGGTTTACTAAAATAATAACCCTGAATAATGTCACACACTTCCCCCGATAAAAATGCAAGCTGCTCGACGGTTTCAACACCTTCTGCGACTACCTCCAGAGACATTTTTTTTGCAATCGCAATGATCACCTTAATAATGTCTTCATCGCACTGATCAACACCGATGTCTTGAATAAAACTACGATCTATTTTTAATTTATCCAGTGGCAATTTTCGCAAATTATCGAGCGATGCGTGGCCTGTCCCAAAATCATCTAAAGAGATAAATACGCCTAATTGATGAATTTTCTCTAATTCTTCTACCAGTTTGTCGTAGTTACTGGACATCGCTGTCTCTGTAATTTCAATTTCTATTTGTTTTGGTGAGATTGCATGCTTTTGCAATAACACAGCCAAAGTATTCTGAAATTTACTGGTCGTCAATTGGCGAACAGATACATTAATCGCCACTGTAACCCCAGAAAAATCAGTCAGTTCATTCCATTTCGACACTTGTTGACAAACTTCGTTTAATACCCAGTCTCCCAGCTCTTCAATCAGGCCGCTCTCTTCGGCAATAGGAATAAATTTATCCGGACCGATAGCCGGCCCCTCTGTGGGCTGCCAGCGCAACAGCGCCTCACAGCCTACAATGCTAGATTTGCTCAATGAAACTTGGGGTTGGTAGACTAGGAACAGCTCTTGATTTTTCACTGCACGCTGTAACATCAATTGAATGCGCTGCTTTTCTTGTACTTTTTCGTGCATACTGACAGCAAAGAATTGGTAGTTGTTACGCCCTTGTAATTTTGCGCTGTACATGGCGGTATCCGCAGATTTTAGTAACTTCTCCATACTCATGCCATTGCCTTCATAATAGGCGATACCAATGCTGACACTGATATCTATTTTGGTCCCCTGTACGTCTAAAGGTTTATCCACTTTGTTCAATATTTTTTGTGCAACATTTGCCATGCCATTAGCATCATCTATATCGTAGAGTATGATCGCAAATTCGTCTCCTCCCATGCGAGCCACGAGG
>ASZI01000068.1 GCA_000416315.1 Osedax symbiont Rs2
TTTTTTACAGCTTTTAACTTAATTACTAAAGAAATAGAGTTTGCCGCTGGAACCAGTCATAGAGATATATCAGTGTTTCCTATGGCTATTCCTATGATGGCCGGGCCCGGGTCATTGACCTTAACTATCTTATTGTTTTCTCAGTCAAATGAAACAACGGCCGATTTAGCTGTGGCTGCGGCTGTGGTTACCATTACATTGGCAACCTTGTGTTTTATGCTGCTATCAAAGTATTTAAAGAAGATAATCGGGCGCACAGGAGATGATATTCTGCGACGCTTTTTAGGGGTGATTTTAGCGGCCCTGGCTATTCAGTTCATCTATGATGGTGTGGTAAATATCGCTGGCAGTTAAAACGAAGTAGCAAAAAAAGGCGCTTTGAGGGTGTTAATAATGCCCAGGCGGCTCCTGGCAATTGCTGTGCTTGAATCTATAGCATTTCAGTGTCGCTATGCTGCAGTCGGCAATGGCGCTGTAAGCCTTAAATAAACGGCTCTGTATAGATCGCCATACTGAGCCGCTATATTTATCTCTATTGCCAGAGCTACATAAACCTCTTTAATAGTCTGTCGATCTGGGAGAGCTGTAGTTTCCTGATCGGGTCTCTGGCATGTTTTGGGTAGTCGGCCAGGCTTTGCAGTTCATTGCTATGGCGGATCTTTCTGGTGAAATCCATGATCCCCTGCAGCTCCAGCTGCCACTTGTCACTAAGTAACTGCTGTGAGTCCTCTAACAGCAGGGCGTTTTCCAGATCTAAGCTCCAGGCACGTGGATTTAAATTATTTCCGGTAATCAGGTGTCGCTGATTGTCGGCGACAATTCCCTTTAGATGGAAGCTGTGGTTGCTGTTGGTCCACAGGTGTACATTCAATAAGCCACTGTCGATAAAGTGTTGGTTTCTCTTTATAAATCTGACTAATAGGATCTCGTAAATATAGGGAATAATACCAATTTTGGAGAATGTCTGGTGCTCGGGGATAAAAAAGTCGTTAGCGGTTTTGTCACCTATGATCATGGTGACTTTAACCCCCCTGAGTAAGGTTTTTTTCAAATCTTTAGCCAGGATCGCCGGTAAGTTAAAGTAGGGGGTAAATAATACCAGTGATTTACGGCTATGTTTAAACATCTCGCGAATACAGTTATTGACGCTATTGCCACGCGGGCCAAAGCCCACCATAGGCGTCACTTTAATGCTGCCAGCTCTGTCTGAGTGGACTTGAGTAGAATAGCTAGATCTTTTCAGTAAAGCTTTTTGTTTTTTAGCGAAGCGCTTTTGAATTTTTTTATCCAATTGCCCTGCAGTGTTTAACAGTGGTGAAAATCCAGGATTGATAATAAAGCGGTGTAGATAATCGACCATGCTATCGGCTAAGTCAGTACATTTTAGGATATGGTAGCGATCAAAACGACATTTTTCAGCCTGATGCAAATACACATCATTGATACTCGCGCCAGTATAAATGACGGTGTCATCAAAGATAAGTCCTTTTAAATGCAGTACTCCAAATAGCTCTTTGGTCTTTACCAAAACGCCGTATATGTCGATTTTTATTGGAAACTCTTCAGCAATTTTGCGGTAGAAGCCCTGGTTTCCCTGACAGTAAGGGTCGCCGATCAGGCCGCGCTGGGCTCTGTGAGCATCGACAAATATTTTGATGTTTAGCTCAGGTTTGCTTTGCTTTGCGCAGTAAAGTGCGTTGAGAATTTCCCTGCCGGCATCGTCTTCCTGTAAATACAACGCTGTAATATAAATACGCTTTTTGGCGTTGCGGATGTGCTCCAAGATCGCATTCTTAAAAGCTTTAGCGCTGGGCAGTACATTGAAATCTGCAGCATCCAGTGACATATAGTGCGCAGTGATAGTATTAGTAGATAGCATTTAATTCTTAAAATTAAAGAAACAAGCCGCGAATATAGCATATCCAATCGCAGATTTGCAGTAGCTAGGCTCAGCTTTAATCGCTCTTTTAGGATTCACTAAAAGCGAGCGGATGGTGGATTAAATATTCGTGCAAAAATGCACGCTGAGGCGGATAATATCTGACCCACAGTTGCCGCTAAATCGCTAATCTTTCTTTAATAACACAGGTTTGACCATATTTGTGCAACTTTTTCCAATTTGCGAACACAGAGCTTAGAATCCTGGTCCTGGGTGTTTTCTAGCGCTTGTTTGATCTGTTTCACTTGGCCAAACATCTGCTCTTTGGTCTCAGAGTCGCTGGAGTGGCGAGCAATCACTCTGATTACAGAGTCCAGAGAGAACATCAGAAAATCAATTTGCGCTTTTTCTGCGTCGCATTGGAAATTATCGGGGATAGCCAGGTCTTTGCTTTTAACTAATAGCAGATAGCGGTTGAACAGTTGACCTGATTCTTTGAGCTTGTCGTTAAGTTTACTGTTGATCATGGCAATTATCCTTAAATGTAATTCGATCAAATCTAAGGATAGTCGAGAAATTTAAATAGATAGCCAGTGTGCAGTATTATTTTGCTGTTGTGGGTAATGTGTTGCTTGTATGTCCCTATGGGTGGCCAATACACCAAAGTCTTTTGCTGATCGAGTGAGGCCTGGGTGAAGAGATTATCCGATTGTCGGCATTATTAGCCGGTTGCTAATGCACCGGCTAGAAATGTGCTGGTGTGATCAGACTAGGTGACTGGCAGTGGCAATGTTTTGGATACGTGCAACTATCGCCCGTAAACCATTTCCTCGGGTGGGGCTAATGTGTTGTTCTAGCTCCAGGCGTTGAAAATAGGCCTGTATATCAAAGGCGAGTATATCGGTGGCAGATTTGTTGTTGAATGCAGCCATCACCAGTGCCAATAAGCCACGTACGATAATTGCATCTGAATCCACGGCGAAGCAGAGCTTGTTACCTGCGACTTGTACATCAATCCAAACATTACTCTGACAGCCCTTTACCAGGCGCTCTCGGGTGTGCAGCTTGGGGTCCATCTTGGGCATTTCATCGCCCAGGTCTATAAGATATTTGTATCGATCTTCCCAGTCGTCAAAAAACTCAAGATCCTCAATTATCTCTGTGGTGCTGGGTAGTGCCATAACGTCTAATTTCCTAGTGCTAAAAAAACAGTCCGGTTTCTAATTGCGCTTCTTCGCTCATCATATCTTTGTGCCAGGGAGGGTCAAAAACCAGTTCTACATTGACGTTCTCGACATTGGGGGCCAATGCTACCCGATATTCAACATCACTGACTAAAATCGGGCCCATGCCACAGCCTGGAGCCGTCAAAGTCATCGAGATATTGGCTGTTTTGCTCATCTGGTCAACATCGACAGAGTAGATTAAACCTAAATCAACTAAGTTAACCGGAATTTCAGGATCAAAGACACTCTTAATCGCCTGCCAGACATGCTCGGGATCGATCTGATCACCGGGATTGTCACTAAAGCACAGTTCTTCAGGCTGGCGTCCTATAGCACCGGCATCAGTGCCGTCAATACGCAGCATGTTACCTTGCCAGGTGATGGTATAATTTCCGCCCAGGTCTTGTTTGATACTGATAAACTGACCGGCCGGGATATGGGTTAGTTGGCCTGAAGGCACACGGCGAGCGGGGCAATCCCGTTGAGTGACGACCATATTTTGTTGCATACTAGATCTTCTAAAATAGTGGCGATTAATGAAAGCGCAATACTATGCTTATCTGGAAATTAAGCAAGATATTCTGCCCACTGTGTCGAGCTGTTAAACGGTGAAACTCTCACCACAGCCACATTCAGCGATTACGTTAGGGTTGTTAAATTTAATGACTCTGTTAACCCCTTCAAGGACGTAGTCTATTTCTGTGCCTCTGGCAACTTGAGCTGCTTTGATGGATACCGCTAACTGCACATTCAGATCCAGGTCCAGTAGTTTGTCACCCTCTTGGGGGCTGGTGACATAGTCCAGTACGTAAGCGTATCCAGTGCAGCCACTTTTTTTGATACTCAGACGTATCAGTTGCTCGGGGTTGCTAGCAAGCTTCTGGGCGAAGTGCTTAACTGCTTTAGTGGTAACTTTGATATCGACTTGACTGGGGTCAAAAGATTCTAAAGACATACTTTACTCCTGGGGAATCTGCTGGCATTTAAGCCAGCATCATTTTAACTTTTTTCAAGGCGACAAATAATTGTTCGACATCGTCGCTGGTGTTGTAAAGAGCAAAAGAGGCTCTGGCAGTACCGGGAACTGACAGCCTGTCCATCAGTGGTTCCGCACAGTGGTGGCCGGTTCTAATTGCCACGCCTTGTCGGTCTAAAATAAAGCCGATATCAGCGGGGTGACCTCTGTCCATTACAAAGCTCAGCACTGGCACTTTGGCGCTGGCGCTGCCAATGATACGCAGGCCTGAAAAATCCTCAGCCATTTGCGTGGCTTGGGTTAAAAGGGCATTTTCGTGTTCCAGTAACGCTTTTATGTCCAGCTGTTTAAACCAGTTGATGGCGGCGGCAAAACCAATAACTGCTGCAATGTTAGGGGTGCCTGCCTCTAGTCTATAGGGCAGTGTATTCCACTTGGCATCTTGATAGCTAACCTCAGAGATCATCTCCCCACCCGTTTGCCAGACAGGCCAATCTGCTAATAGACTCTCTTTTCCCCAGAGTACCCCTAAACCGGTAGGCCCATAAAATTTATGGCTGGAGAAAGCGTAGAAGTCACAGTTTAACTGTTGCACATCGACTTCACTGTGGGCAATGCCCTGAGCGCCATCTATCATCACTAATGCCTGGTCAGCAGTCAGTCTTTTGACCTCTGAAATAAGCTGTTTGATTGGGTTTAAAGTGCCTAGTGCATTGGATGCATGTGGAATAGATACCAGGCGGGTATTGGCATTAATGAGCTTAATAAATTCCTCAGTGATCAGCTCTCCGGCATCATTGATCGGGGCTATCAGCAAAGTAGCGCCGCTGGCTTTGCAGGCCTGTTGCCAAGTGACAAAATTGGCATGGTGCTCCATCTGCGTCACTATTACTTCATCGCCAGTGCGCAGTTTTTGCGCCATTCCATGAGTGACTATATTGATCGACTCAGTAGTTCCTGAGGTCCAGATGACCTCGTTGCGCGAATTGGCGTTAATAAAGCTGGCCAGCGTATCGCGGGCATCCTCATACTTGCGGGTCGCTTCATCGGCTAGTTGATGGGCGCCACGATGCACGTTTGAGTTATAGTTACTGTAGTAGTCGACAATAGCGTCAATGACTACTTGAGGCTTTTGTGTTGTTGCTGCGTTATCCAAGTAGACCAGTGGCTTGTTATGCACGGTACGCGATAATATCGGGAATTGTTGGCGAATTTGCTGTACATCAAAAGCCATGATTATCGAATCTCCATATTGGCAAAACGATTGCGCAGTTGTGGGCGCAGCCAGTCGGCGATGGCGACATTGGGCATTTGATCAACCAGTTCATTGATGAATCCGAAACTGAGTATGACTTGTGCATCGATGCGACTAACACCGCGCGATTGCAAGTAAAACATAGCTTGCTCGTCTATTTCGGCGATGGTCACTCCGTGGGCACAGCGCACATCATCGGCGTATATTTCCAGCTCAGGCTTAGTATTCACTTGTGCATCTTCTGACATTAGCAAGTTACGGTTGTTCATCGAGGCTAGTATCTTTTGTGCATCGCGGTGGATATGGATGCGACCGTTAAAGACAGCATTTGCGCGATCGGCGACAATACAGCGAATATTTTGATCACTAGTGCCGTTCGCAACAGTGTGCTCAAAGCTGCTGTGCAAATCGAACAGCTCTTTGCCGTCCAGCAAATAAATAACATTCAGTTTAGAGATCGCATTCTCGCCGGCGTGAATGATATCCATATCTACGCGGGACAACTGGCTGCCAAAACCAATTAAATTGCTGGTAAGTTTTGCAGATTGCGCCAGTGAAAAATGACTGCCGCCAATACTGATAGCCGCCTGGCACTGCATCGCCAGACGATAATGTTCCAAAGTCGCTGCCTCGCCAATATCATACTCGGCGAAACTGGTATTGAAACAGAGCTCATCGCCCTGTAATTGCTCTACGACGCTGACCTTAGCTGATGGGCCGACACGTACTAAAATACGGGTGTGCGACTGAGATCCCGAAGTAAAGCTTTGCACTATGCGAATGGGTCTTTCGATCCGTGCATTAGCAGCTACATCTATGATACACCCAGAGGTCGCCAGGGCATCGTTGATCAAGCCAAAGAAATGCTTGTTAGGTTTGGTCTTTTTAAAGCCGTCCAGTGCCCACTCGCAGCTTTGCCCTTCGCTCAGCTGGGTAATGAACAGGCCCTCGGGGAAATCGTTAGTGGATGCCTGTAGATTAAATATCCCATCGATAAACACTAAATCAATGCTGTCTAAGTTCTCGATTGCAGTTATTTGCACATCAGTATCGTTTGCGGCACTAAATCTGGCGCGCTCAATAACATTGATCGGAGTGTAGCGCCAGGCTTCGGTTTTTCTATTGGGCCAGGGCGTGTTTTTCAACAGTGCTAAAGATTCTGCTCGCTTCGGGGAGAGCCAGTCATTGACTTGCTCCGCCTCGCTGATGGTGTTAGCTAGCCAGCTGCTCATGCGTTTACTTCCTGTTCCGCGTTGCGATCGTAAGACTCCAGCCAAGCGTAACCTTCTGCTTCAAGCTCAAGGGCGAGCTCCGGACCGCCGCTCTTGACGATTTTACCGTCGGCTAAAACGTGGACAAAATCAGGCTTGATGTAATCCAGCAGACGTTGGTAGTGGGTGATCACAAGAAACGAGCGCTGGCCGTCACGCTGCGAGTTGATACCGTCGGCGACAATTTTTAGGGCATCAATATCTAGCCCTGAGTCAGATTCGTCTAAGATACTGAGCTTAGGTTGTAGTAAAATCATCTGCATGATCTCGTTACGCTTCTTTTCGCCACCGGAAAAACCTTCGTTGACGCCGCGCTTTAAAAAGCTCAGTGGTAAATTGACTTGTTTGCAGGCAGCTTTCGCTAGCTTTAAAAATTCTGATGAGCTGTAGGGTACCAAATTTCGGGCTTTTCGCTGTGAATCAACCGATACTTTAAGGAATTCCATATTGCTGACACCTGGGATCTCTACCGGATATTGAAAAGCTAAAAATAATCCGGCACAGGCACGCTCTTCCACTTCCATTTCCAGTAGTTCGGCCCCGTCTAAAGTGGCAGAACCGCTGGCTACTTCATAGCCTTCACGACCAGTCAGAGCGTAGCTTAAAGTGCTTTTTCCAGCGCCGTTAGGGCCCATAATGGCATGAACTTCACCGGCTTTTATATCCAGTGATAATCCTTTGATGATTTCGTTATCTGCGACGCTTGCGTGTAATTTATTAATTTTTAACATTGTGCTTTATCCTAAAACCTTTGCCTAATAAGCAGTGAATTTAACCAACCGAGCCTTCAAGGCTTATTTCCAGTAATTTGCCCGCTTCCACGGCAAACTCCATAGGTAGCTCTTTAAATACTTCTTTACAGAAGCCGTTGACTATCATAGAGACAGCCTTTTCCGGATCTAAGCCACGTTGACGACACAGAAACATTTGATCATCACTGACTTTGGAAGTAGTTGCCTCGTGCTCGACTATGGCTGTCGGGTTGCGGCTCTCCACGTAGGGGAAAGTATGAGCACCACATTTGTCACCGATTAACAGAGAGTCACACTGGGTGAAATTTCGAGCGCCTTTAGCACCTTTTCCCATGTGTACTAATCCACGGTAGCTATTGTTGCTTTTGCCGGCCGAGATTCCCTTAGAGATGATAGTAGAGCGAGTGTTTTTGCCTAAGTGGATCATCTTAGTACCAGTGTCGGCCTGTTGGGCGCCACGGGTGAGAGCTACAGAGTAAAACTCGCCGATACTGTTGTCACCTTTAAGGATACAGCTGGGGTATTTCCAAGTGACCGCGGATCCGGTCTCAACTTGGGTCCAGGAAATTTTGGCGCTGTCATGACAGATACCGCGTTTAGTCACAAAGTTGTAAATGCCGCCTTTACCGTTTTCATCGCCCGGATACCAATTTTGCACGGTGGAATATTTTATTTCGGCATTATCCAGACAAATCAGCTCAACAACCGCGGCGTGCAACTGATTTTCATCTCGCTGCGGTGCAGTACATCCTTCCAGGTAGCTGACGTGGCTACCCTCATCGGCAATAATCAAAGTGCGTTCGAACTGTCCGGTGTTCAGTTCGTTAATTCTGAAGTAAGTCGATAGCTCCATAGGACAGCGAGTGCCTTTGGGAATATAGACAAAAGAGCCGTCGGTAAATACCGCACAGTTGAGGGCGGCAAAGAAGTTGTCTTTTTGACTGACCACAGAGCCTAAATACTTTTGCACTAACTCCGGGTGCTCTCTAATGGCATCTGAGATAGGGCAGAAGATAACTCCCTGCTCCTTTAACTTTTCTCTGAAGGTCGTCACAACAGAAACAGAGTCGAAGACCACATCGACCGCAATTCCTGCAAGTTGTTGCTGCTCTATCAGGGGTATGCCCAGCTTTTCATAAGTAGCCAACAATTCGGGGTCAACTTCGTCGAGAGATTTAGGTCGATCATCCATGCTCTTAGGTGCACTGTAGTAAGAGATGGACTGAAAATCCATCTTCTCATACTGAATATGGGCCCAGTCTGGCTCCGGCATTTTTTGCCACAAGGCAAAAGCTTTTAAGCGCCAGTCCAGCATCCATTGAGGTTCTTCCTTCATCGCCGAGATGCGACGTATTACATCTTCATCTAAACCTGGCTCGAATGTTCTAGATTCGATGTCTGAGACAAAACCAGCTTCGTACTCTCTTTGGAGTGCCTCGTCTAATTGATCGGTCATTTGCTATTGCTCATTTGTTAATACAAGGTTCAATACTGATTATTAATTTACACAACAGCTCTTAAAGGCTGATTTCGCAAAACAGCTAACAGATCAGTATTTAGATTATCTAGTTAGGTTGGAAATCTAAAGTTTGTATATCCGACTGACGTATTGCTATCAGGGCTATGTCTTTTCTCTCTACCAATTTTTCTAAACTAATATTGTTTAGGAACTGATGAATTTGCTCGCTCAAATCGATCCATAAATGGTGGGTAAGACAGAACTCACCGTGATGGCAGTCTCCCTTGCCATTACAATTGGTGGCATCGATGGATTCATTGACAGCATCGATTATTTGGGCAACGCTTATTTCACAAGTTTCTCTGTTAAGTTGATATCCACCGCCTGGACCGCGAATGCTAGTAACAAGCTGTCCTTTGCGCAGTTTGGAAAAAAGCTGTTCTAGGTAGGACAGTGAAATTCCCTGGCGCTCGGATATACAAGCTAAGCTTATAGGTCCCTCGCTATTGTGCAATGCAAGGTCTAGCATGGCAGTGACAGCATATCGGCCTTTGGTGGTTAATCGCATCGGTTTATCCAGTGGGTAATCAGTGTGCCAATTATGGATAAACCTAGTATTTTAGTCAAGTATTACTGATGTATTTGAAAATTAATAACTAAGCGGCAATGCAGGAGGGAGATAACGAGAGCTGACGGCTGCTGGAAGCTGTTGCCGACATCCGTAAAGTAGCGCATTTTATAAAAAATGGCGGATGATGTCTAGGCTATATTTTATCCGAGCTGAATGCGTTGCTTTATTGATAGCGGCTGCGATTAGCCAGTACTTTATTTGGGTAGATAGTTTTACCACGAGAGCCGTTGTATCTGGCCAGTGCTTTAACCATGTCGCCATTTTCGCGGCTCAGGTAGTGTTTTAAAATAGTGCAGCCGTAGCGGATATTGGTATCGATGTCGATTAAATTGTCCATAGGCCTGCCGATCTCTAGCTTCCAAAATGGCATGATCTGCATCAGCCCTTGGGCGCCAGCGCCTGAAAGAGCAAAGCGGTTAAAATGGCTCTCTGTTTCAATGAGTCCCAGTACAACATCAACCGGCAGGTTGTGCGCAGAGGCTTGCGCATGTGCTGCGCGCAATATCTGAATGCGCTCGAGTTTGTCGTTAACCATGTGTGCGATGCGCCCGGACATGTCAATCAGCCATACCTCAGCATCAAAACGGTCACTAAAACTCGAGGCCTTTGCGATGGCCTGTTTCAAAGCCTGACGCAAGTGTGGGCTGATATCTGAGACCTGTTGAGCGTTGACATCAAGACTAAGTAAGGCAAAGAAAACGGGCACTAGTGCCCGTTGTGGTCTGAGCAACAGATTATGCTCTGATCTTTTCGATAAGGAAGCTGCAGGTCCCCTCGGTCGTTATCTCCTGCTTTTCTTCATCGGTGCGGCCTTTGTATTCAAAAGTACCGGCTTTAATGCCTCGGTCTGATATAACCAGACGATGTGGCATCCCCATCAATTCCATATCGGCAAACTTGACCCCGGGGCGCTCTTTTCTGTCATCTAAAAACACATCAATGCCAGCGGCGATAAGTTCATCGTAAAGGGCGTCAGTGGTTTGCTTCACCGCATCAGCTTTGTCGTAATTGATAGGCACTAAGGCGACTTCAAAGGGAGCTAAGCTCTTTGGCCAGATAATGCCGCTCTCATCATTGTTTTGCTCGATAGCAGCGGCAACGGCACGGGTAACACCTATGCCGTAGCAGCCCATATGCATGCTTTTGGCCTTGCCATTTTGATCCAGTACATTGGCATTCATTGCCTCGGAGTACTTAGTGCCCAACTGGAAAACATGGCCTACTTCTATGCCGCGTTTAATGGAAAGGGTGCCTTGACCACAGGGGCTGAGGTCGCCTTCGTGAACGTTGCGCAAGTCGGCAATCTCAGGGATGGCAAGATCGCGCTCCCAGTTGATGCCAAAATAGTGTTTGTCATCAATGTTGGCGCCAGCGCTGAAGTCGGACATAGTGGCGACGCTGCGATCGATGATAA
Organism: Osedax symbiont Rs2; assembly: GCA_000416315.1. Taxonomy (GTDB): domain Bacteria; phylum Pseudomonadota; class Gammaproteobacteria; order Pseudomonadales; family Balneatricaceae; genus Rs1. The sequence continues at coordinate 10,864 of ASZI01000068.1, forward strand.
TCGGCATGTCCAGATCGATCGGGCCCAATGAGCCTGCACCTGCACCAATATTGTTTTTCAATTGCTCTTCAGTGGCAAAGGTCAATGGGGCTTTTACCTGGGCCAGCTTTTCCGCTTTTAGCTCATTCAGGTCGTGATCACCGCGAACGATGAGTGCAACTAACTCGAAATCGCAAGCTTCATCGGCTTCTACAATCAATGTCTTAACTGTTTTCTCAATAGCAATATCAAATTGCTCAACCAGCGCGGCAATGGTTTTAGCATTGGGGGTGTCTTTGATGATTAGTGCTTGTGTTGCATCTTCTCTTGGCTCTGTCGGTGCAAGCGCTTCAGCTGTTTCAATGTTGGCTGCATAATCGCTCTGGTCAGAGAAGGCGATATCGTCTTCGCCGGAGGAGGCCAGTACATGGAACTCATGGGATCCAGAGCCACCGATAGAACCATTGTCGGCAATCACCGGACGATAATCTAGGCCCAGGCGATCAAATATTCTCACGTATGCATCAAACATATCCTGATAAGTCTCTTTCAGGGAGTCTTGATCAATGTGGAAGGAATACGCATCTTTCATGATGAATTCGCGCGAGCGCATTACGCCAAACCTTGGGCGGATTTCGTCACGAAATTTAGTTTGAATCTGGAAGACGTTTAACGGCAGTTGCTTGTAGCTACGCAGTTCTTTCTTAACGATATCGGTAATAACTTCTTCGTGCGTGGGACCCAGGCAGAATTCTCGGCCGTGGCGGTCGTTTAAGCGCAGCAGCTCTGGGCCGTATTCTACCCAACGTCCCGACTCTTGCCACAGTTCAGCAGGTTGTACCGCAGGCATTAGCACTTCCTGTGATCCGGCGCGCTGCATTTCCTGGCGAATGATGCTCTCGACTTTTCTGACTACTTTTAAGCCCAGAGGTAGCCAAGAATATAAGCCGGAAGCGGCCCTGCGGATCATTCCCGCTCTGAGCATGAGTTGATGGCTGATTACTTCAGCATCAGATGGGGTTTCTTTTAGTGTGGCGATGAAGAATTTGCTGGCGCGCATAGTAGGTATAAGCCTTTGGGTAAAATGGTCTAAAGCTGAGTTGTATGCCGAAAAAGGGCAACAATTTTAAAAACCAAAAAATAATTTACTTTTATGGCTGACATTTTATGAGTAGCGAAGACAATGAACAAGGGGCACAGGATAAATAATCGGAATTTACTGAGCATTTATAACAAATATTCTACTATTGTGAAAAATTAGCGCCGCTAAGCTCTGGCTCAGATGTAGCACAGATAAATGTGTGATTTGTGATACTGCAATTTAATTACATTTGGTATAATTGTAAAACCCTGCAGTTAAAGGTTTTTGAGGAAGTAGTAAATGAGTAGTGAGAAATACAATCCGAAGTTTGTAGAAGCGATGAGAAAGTTAACTAAGATGTCAGAAGAAGAGCGTTTGTCAGAGGAAAATAAAGAAATATTTGAACAGGCGATGAATTATGCGCCGTTAGATATCCAGCCACAATTAATTGCGATTCGTAAGAAATACGACGATCTGCACTAGGGGAATGAGGTCCGAGAAACCCTTGCAGCAGAAAAGCAAAAGGCAGCCTAGGCTGCCTTTTAACATTTGGTTTAGCAATGTTTCTATCAGCAAGCCAGCTAGGGCCTGAAAATACTATGCCAAGCGCTATTGTTGTACTACGCTGTTATCGAGCGCGGTAGACAATGCGTCCCTTGTTTAAATCGTAAGGTGTTAATTCAACTTTCACCTTATCGCCTGTAAGAATACGGATATAATTCTTACGCATTTTTCCGGAAATATGAGCAGTGACAACGTGACCGTTTTCTAACTCTACGCGGAACATAGTGTTGGGCAGCGTATCAATTACGGTGCCTTCCATTTCGATGCTTTCTTCTTTAGCCATTAATTACCTACCTGTGGAAAGTGCTGAATGGGTCAAGAGCCCACTGCAGAGCGGCCAGTATTCTGCCAAAAAATGCGCATAAGATCAAAGGAATTTATCGAAGATAGGCTAATTAAGTAAATAACTGCTATGAATTCGCCTAAACAGCCGCAACAGTTTCTCGAATAATTACTCACGGCTATTGGCCATTGCCGAGTTTTGGCCCGCTGTTTTAAGGGTGGTATTGCTTTTTTGCAGGCATCAGCCGCATCAGGGCTTGTGGCGAGTTTTTTTAGGCCCCGTCAGCCCTACACCCTCTGATAACAAGATGATCCGCAAAGTGTAATATTAGTCCGCCAGTAACCATTTGCCATTTATCAATAATTGCATTGGTCTGTAATCGGTTTTATATTTCATTTTCTGACAATCTTTGACCCAGTAACCTAAATATAAATAATCGAGTCCAAGGCGTTGCGCTTGCGCTATCTGCCACAAAATGGCAAAGCTGCCTAAGCTTCGTTTGGGTAATTTAGGATCAAAAAAAGTATAGACGGCAGAGAGGGCTTGCTCGAGGATATCCATATTAGCCACTGCGACCAGAGTGCCATCGACTTGTCTGAATTCGTAAAAACAACTCTGCTGGGTTGATTCTACCAAAAAACTGATGAACTGGTCTTTAGAAGGCGGGTACATATCGCCATCGACATGCCGCACTTGGATATACTCTTGGTACAGATCGTAGTATTCGTCAGTGTATTGAGCAGTGACTTTGCTCACAATAAGATCACGGTTTTTATTCATTACCCTTTTTTGCGACTTAGACATGTTAAACAATTGAACCGGAAGCCTGATGGATACACAAGCCTGGCATTTCTCGCAGTGCGGTCGGTAGATATGCTTGCCGCTGCGACGAAAGCCCAGCTCAGAGAGCTGCGTATAAACACGTCGCTCGATTTTATCATTGGGATCGATAAACAACGTCTTAGCTTTCAGCCCGGCTAAATAGCTGCAGTCGTGCTCAGGGGTGGCAAAAAATTGAAGCTCAGTCAATTGGATCATACATTTCGATGTCTGCTACAAAAATTAAACACTGGCTTTTTCGCTAAAAAGCCAGTCGGGGTATAGATTAATAATAGCAACCAAATCCACAGATTGCATTAAGCAAGTGCTAAGTAAGCTTAGCAAATATCATCGCTGGCAATTGAAAAAGACCACTTTGCGTTGCCTGTATCATTAACGGATGAGGGGTTGCGTTGCAAGAACTGTTGAAACTTTTCTCTGCTGATTTCCTCAGCTCCCATGCTTTGTAAATGGTCGCTGTGCAATTGGCAGTCAATTAAACTAAACCCCCAGTCCTGTAACTGCCTAGCCAGATAGCAAAAGGCCACTTTGGAGGCATTAGCTGTGGAGCTAAACATCGACTCGCCGAAGAAAATGTTACCGATACACAGACCGTATAAACCGCCTACCAACTCGCCCTGCTGCCAAACTTCAACGCTATGGGCAACGCCTATCGCAGACAATTCGCTGTAGGCGCTTTGCATCTCATCGGTAATCCAGGTGCCTTCACGATTTCTTCTCAGTGCTGAGCAGTTATCAATAACCTGATCAAAGGCCTGGTCAAAGGTGATCTGGAATTGGTTTTTTCTGATGACTTTGGCCAGGCTTTTTGATACGTGCAAGCGCTGTGGAATTAACACGCAACGCGGTGCCGGGCTCCACCATAAAATTGGATCGTCCTCGCTGAACCAGGGAAAGATACCTTGGCGGTAGGCACTGATTAAACGACCGGGGCTCAAGTCCCCACCTGCGGCGAGTAGCCCGTTAGGCTCTTGCAGTGCGCTGTTAATGTCGGGGAAACAGTAGTTGTCTTCGGCTAACCAGGGGATCATTGACGATCATCCTCAAAGGCTTGAATAAAAAGTATTATGGGTGTCTTTAAAGCCATTAATTTAATCGACTAATCAGATAGTTGTAGTTGTAGTTGTAGTTACTCTGCGAAGCATATCAGCGCTGGCACAGTGTCACAAAAGACAGCGCTGATTTCATGCTTGAGCGGCTATAGTTTAGCTAAAATTGCCTCTGCGCTGGATTGATCTAAGCCTTTATCGTCAATTGCTAGATGTGTCAGTATGCCATTGTCAATAATCATCGCATAGCGTCTTGATCTGGTGCCCATCTGGTATTCGCTGGCGTCTTTATCCAAACCCAGGGCGCGGTTGAAAGTACCGTTGCCATCCGCTAGCATCAGCAAATTTTCGGCGTTGGCACTTTGTCCCCATGCGTGCATGACAAACACATCGTTGACAGAAAGGCAGATCACAGCATCTGCGCCAGCGGCAATGATGTCATCGTAAGCGACGACGTAGCCGGGTAGATGAGCAGCGCTGCAAGTGGGGGTGAATGCGCCGGGAACTGCAAAAAGTACAATTTTTTTAGCGGAAAACTGCTCGGCAGTATCGAAAAGTTCCGGGCCGTTTTCGCCCATGACTTTTAAATGGCCAGCGGGTAGGGGGCTGCCTATACTAATCATTCGCTCTCTCCTTTAACTGTTTAGTTAGCTAAATCATCTAAATATTTTTCAGCGTCTAATGCTGCCATGCAACCAAAACCTGCCGATGTTACCGCCTGGCGATAGACGTGATCACAGACATCGCCCGCGGCAAAAACGCCGGGGATGGTAGTTTGCGTAGCATTTCCAGTGAGTCCCGACTGGATCTTCAAATAGCCGTCGTGCATTTCCAACTGATCGACGAACAGTTCAGTGTTGGGTTTATGTCCTATGGCGATAAAGGCGCCGGCGAGGTCCAGCTGTTTATTCTCACCGGTCTTGGTTCCTTTAAGCATGATTCCGGTTACGCCCATGTCATTGCCCAGTACTTCTTCTAACTGGTGATCCCATAGGATGTTGATGTTGCCATTTTTTTCCCGATCAAAGAGCTTATCCTGGAGTATTTTCTCAGCGCGCAGCGAGTCACGTCGGTGTACTAAAGTAACTTCATCGGCGATGTTAGATAAATACAGAGCTTCTTCAACAGCAGTGTTACCTCCGCCAATAACAGCGACTTTCTGACCTTTGTAAAAGAAGCCATCACAAGTTGCACAGGCACTGACGCCTTTACCCATAAAGGTTTGCTCTGATTCAAGTCCCAGGTACTGGGCTGAGGCACCGGTACAAATGATCAGCGCGTCACAAGTGTAGACGCCCATATCACCTGTCAGTGTAAAAGGTTTTTGGCTCAATTCAACTTTATTGATATGGTCGAAAATAACTTGGGTATCGAAGCGTTCAGCGTGCTGCTGCATGCGTTGCATTAGCTCAGGTCCCTGTAGACCTTCGACATCACCTGGCCAGTTATCAACATCGGTGGTTGTCGTTAACTGCCCACCCGCTTGCATACCGGTAATGACAACAGGTTTCAGGTTTGCTCTGGCCGCGTAAATAGCTGCTGTATAGCCGGCGGGCCCTGAGCCCAAAATAACTAAACTATGATGTTGGATCTCGCTCATGATGTCTCTACCTGATTGTCTTATGAATGCTCTATATATAAGGCTTTTGAAAGCTATTTCAAGTTGATAGCAAAACAAAGTTTTGCACTGCAGAAGATGCGAAAAACTGCTGAAACTTTGTTTCAGGTTATAAAAAAGTTTCTGCTGGCAGAAGATAAAAGATAAAGCAGAGCTAGGTATCATCAAACTGATATCGGGCTAATAATCAGCAGATGCTGTTTTTGAGGGTATTGCTAAGAGGGTGAGAATCAACAAATGACATTTGATTAATGTGAACAGAGCTATAATTTCATATTACAGCTCTGGGCACAGCAGAGAAGCCTAGCTTGTTACAGCGGCTAGCCTTGCAGCTAGCTCAGTGTATCCGCCTATGTGTTGCTGTCCAATAAAGATCTGGGGCACAGTCTCTACGGCCTTGCCGACAGTTTTTTCCAGGTCGGCTTTTGAAATGCCTTCTTCCTGAATATCAATGTAGCGATGTTCTAGTCCTAGTTCTTCACATATATCTTTTGCTCTGACACAAAAACCACAACCTTTACGGCCAAATATTGTTATGCGCTCCATTGATACTCCGATGATAGATTTTAAAAAAACGTATTTGAGCACTAATCACAAATGATTACCAATGAATATAATTAATATAGACGGGACTGGGTTCGATAAAATTCAGTATTGCAAATCGAAAATTCTGCAGAACTCAATCAAATAAAGCCACTACAGCCGCATTGGTTGAATATTTAAACAACTTTTAGAAGATCGTCTCAGCAATTATTGGCCGAGACTGTTTGTTTGATATAATATTGTCTTGTCGGCGGCCTAAACTATTGAAATAAAAAGAAACGGGTAAGGTAAATCAATGAATAAGTTTGAAATACATGTGCTTTTAGCGGGCTTTTCCAGCGAGCAAAACAGTCAACTTACCAGCATGCTTACGCCATTGCCTATTAATATACACTGCTGCACACTTGACTGTCCCATCGATACTTTGCCCAAAGTTCATGTGCTGTTGGTAGGCACCGATAATATTGAGAAGCGCTCACACCAAGTGCAGATCAGCCCTGAGCAACAAGCAGCTACTGATGCAGACCCTGAAGAGGATTTGCAGGGGCTGAGTGTAGAGAGTCGTGATGATCAAGAGGGTGCCATTACTTTGGGCCCAGATGAAATTCTAGAGCACTTTGTGCAACAACTTAAGATAGCCTCACCTTACGCTCTGGGCTATTTGCTAGCACCTGCAAAAAAAATATTGTCATTGTCCCAGCAGCAGCAATCGCAGTACCGCGACTTTATCATTTACCCGGTAAATGATGTGTTCCTGGAAAAAAGATTGTTTCGTATTGTCAGTGACTTGCAGGAGAAGTTTGTTCAATTGGTTAAAAAGCGCCGTTTAAAACAAATGTTAGCAGAGAGTGAAATCGAAACGCAGCGCTTAAAAGCCGGCTTGAGCGCCTCTTTAAAAAATACCAGAGAAGCGAACAAGCATTATGTTCGACTGTTATCAAACCAGGTTTTTGCCCGGATGGGACAGAGGGCGAGCGGTCGAAATCAACAGCTCAATTACCTGTTGACCAAAATGGCCGAGGCCTGTGGGTTGGATCAGGAGCAAATACAAGACGTAACTGATGCCTGGCACTTGCGTAATATAGGTAAAATGGGTTTTAGTGATGCGCTGTTACACAGCCCCTACATTAAACTCAGTGTCGAGCAGCAGCGGACCTTTAATTGCCATCCGACGCTTTCGCACGCTGCGATGATGATAGTCAGACCGTTGGATAGCGCCGCAAAAATTGTCTTACAGCACAAAGAGTATTTAGATGGGTCCGGATATCCAGAGGGGCTCAGTGCAGATGACATATCTTTGGAGGCGCAAGTGTTGGCGGTAGTCAATGATTATACCGAACTGGTATCAGGCAGGTACTCGGACAGGCCTTTTAGCACGGTCGAGGCGCTGGCTTATTTGGATAATTACGCCACTGAAAAATACCGTGATGATATAGTGGATACACTGGCAAAAATTCTCCCTCAGTTAAGTAAAAAGGGTAAGGGAATGCACGATGTACTAGTGCAAAGCATCGATTTAAAAATAGGCATGCAACTGACCAGGGATTTAATCTGTAAAGACGGGATCTTGTTATTGGGAGAGGGCTTAACTATTGATAAAGCAACAATTTCCAGATTGCAGGAAATGGAGATGAACCTGCAAGAGCAATTTAAAATATTTATCGCACAAAAATAACCACTAATATGTTGGTTTTTTTGTATAATCGCCAAGAAAAAATAATAAAGGGATAGTTAGCAGAGTTAATTATCAATACAGCAAATAATTTCATTATCGGAGTGTCTTAACAAGATGAGTAACAAAATTGATGGTAGTGCCTACGCCAGTAATCTTCGTAAAAAATTAGCGGTTGATGTCGCTATTGCGACAGAGCAAGCGGGAAAAGCACCGGGCCTTACTGTTGTCTTAGTTGGAGAAGATCCTGCAAGCCAGGTATATGTCCGCCGCAAAGGGGAGCAGGCCACTGAAGTCGGTATTATTTCCAATGAACACCGCCTGCCCGAAACTGCTAGTCAGGAAGAGTTGCTCGCTTTAGTTGAGCAGTTAAATAACGACCCTGAGGTGCACGGGATTTTGGTCCAGTTGCCCCTGCCTAAGCAGATAGATGAAAAAACTGTGTTGACAGCTATCTTGCCGGAAAAAGATGTCGATGGCTTTCACCCGGTAAACGTGGGTCGTTTATCTATAGGCGATGAAAGCTTATTGCCTTGTACCCCACACGGCAGTGTGCACTTAATCAAAAGTGCGTTGGGCGATAATTTGTCAGGGCTTAACGCTGTTGTGGTCGGGCGCTCAAATATCGTTGGCAAGCCGATGGCTGCGCTATTGCTACAAGAGAGCTGTACTGTGACTATCGTGCATTCACGCACTAAAAACATTGAAGCTATTTGTGCTCAGGCCGACATCTTAGTGGCGGCAGTAGGGCGCCCAGAAATGATCAATGCCGATTGGATTAAGCCGGGAGCTTGTGTTATCGATGTCGGTATTAACCGAATTCAACGCGATGGCAAAAATAAGCTCGTTGGCGATGTAGATTATGCCAGTGCGTTTGAAAAAGCCGGTGCTATCACACCCGTCCCAGGTGGAGTCGGGCCTATGACCATCGCCATGCTGTTGGTTAATACGCTAACTGCATTTAAGCGTCTGGAAAAAATTGGCTAATCAGCTGCAGCTACTTTTTATCTGAAATAGATAAAAAGTAGCATCATATCAAATCGTATAGCAGCTAGTTACAGAGTTGACTATAGCTATTTTGAACATCAACATTGCTCTGCGCAATTCATGCCACAGAAACATCCAGCCAAGATATCCCTGAATGATTGGCTAATTATCTACAATCCAATCGGGTTGATATGCATAAAAATTAGCAGTCCTGAAGTTGCTCTGCATGTCATAACTAAGTTTGTTGTCATTTTATCAATTTGATCATCGCCTAAGCCAATCTGGCACAGGGTGAATCAAGGACCGCTTCATTGGCATTGCCGCTAATCTATTGCCGTTTGAAACAAGGTTTTTCGCAGCAAGAAATCAGAAATAACTGAGTATATTGACACTGGGGATGTCAGTGCTTGAGGCGCGAGCAAAAAAACTAGGTTTAAAAATAAGCCATTGATTTTTCTGGATTTGTTGGCCGGGAATATTACTATTAAAATAATAGAGCCTGCTTTTGTTACTATTAAACAAGTGGGTTTGTGTTGCGTATCGGGCACTAGTGTAATAGTGCTCGAAAACGCCGACTTAAATAGTTACCGGTTAGATGCCTGCTGCTTTTACACTCAATGAAGGCTATGGCCATAATTAATCGCTAAAAGCTCTGCAGGATAAAATATTAAAATCCTGGTGTTTCATCTTCAATAGCGGGTGTTATATATGAAATAATTTTTTGAATTTCCAGTAAAATAATCAAATTATTGTTATAAAAAGTGACCCCTTTGACAAATCCACTCTTGGTATCGTTATCAGAAAATTTTGGCGCAACTTCAATGCTTTTCATTGGAATATCAACCACTTCATCTACACTATCAACAATGAATCCGACCATTTCTTCCTGATTAAAATCGACCAGAATAATATTGGTATCATCATCAGGTTCTCTATGGGCTAAGCTAAACATTAATCGTGTATCTATAACAGTGACAACTTTGCCTCTTAAATTGATCAGGCCTCTGACATACGCATTTGTACTAGGTACAGGAGTTATTTCACTGTACTTAAGTACCTCTCGGACTTGCAAAGCATCTATCGCAAATAATTCATTGTTAATATTAAATGTAACCCATTGGTTAAATTCAATATCTTTTTCAATAGTTCGGGATTTAATTGAGTTATCAGAACTCTCTTTCATTGGGCGCTCCACAGGCTCATTGTCTATGCTAAATTAACTTGTTGATTAAAGTTTGAAAACTGTCTGAGTTATTAGCGTTATCGTTACATTCAAATATAGCATGTATGCTGCGGTTCTACCCCGTTTTCATGCAATGTAGGTACAACTTAGTCTGCACTTTTGTTTAGGGCGTATGCCATAGGCCAGCACATAACCTGTTGTGTTCGCATAGTTTAAGGCATATGTTTTTATTCAGCAGTGGAAATGCTGTAGATTTTATTGTTCGCAGAGAGCAATGGCCGCTTTAAACTGTTTGATTGTTTTGGTCTGATTTGCCGCTATTTAACAAAGTGATGCCATGTTGGCTCCTTGCTAGCGTTGTTTGTGCCCCTGAGCTTGCTAACTGCCTGGCTCATCCACTAGGGAGCCCTGTTTACCCATAGGCGACAAGTCGATGAGGTTGAGCTCTGTTGTGTCCGATTCTACCCCTGCCCTAATCAGTGGAAATGACCGCCAATGACTAAGCCAGTATTGCGAGCTGCCAACACAGCCTAATGCTTTAAAAATTAGTGTCCGAAATATCTGGTTACAATAGCTGCAGAGGTTTGATCGCCAATTTTGGATAAGGTTATAGAAGGTTTAGATGAGGTGTTTTTTTGTTGTTTTAGCTGCTATTAATTTTATATTTTAGTGCTGTTTATGGTCAATAAGGCAGCGTATTAATAGTCAAAAATCGATTCTCAATTTTCGATTGCTGTTTGCATGAAAGCAAAAAAGGGCCGTTAATGGTCTATTTGGATGTAACTTATCGCTGATCGACGCAAGGCTGTTCCAGCACTGCTAGCTCTGTGCGTTGCTTAATGCCTGTTTAAAAGGCGGCAACGATCTCGGGGTGCAGTCATTTCAGATTGTTTTTTGGTGTAGATCAAGGCCTTAATCAAAAACTGGATTTGTTGGATGGCACTTGCATAAAATTATTGTCGCTGTTGCGGGTAAAGCAGTTCTTAAACAGGTAAACTAGCGGCTTTGATCAAAACTCTGACCTACAAACTGCCAACTTTCAGGATCTGCCTTGTTATCCATAGAAGCTAACAAAAATCTAATTGCGCTAAATACTTTAGCTTTTAATGCAATTGCCGAGCATTTTACCTGCATTAGCTGTGAGGCTGATTTGTTAAAGGCGCTGCAATATGCGCAGGCTCATAAGCTAGGCTATCAAGTACTGTCTGGCGGTAGCAATGTATTAGTTGATGAGTTTATTCCAGGGCTAACACTGCATATGCAAATGCTCGGTAGAGAGGTGCTTGAACAGTGTGATCAGCAAGTGCTACTACGCATAAGTGCAGGGGAAAATTGGCATCAGTTGGTGCAATGGAGCGTGGAAAACAACTGGCAAGGCATAGAGACGATGGCCCTGATACCCGGTTTAGTGGGGGCGTCCCCGGTGCAGAACATTGGTGCTTATGGCGCTGAGCTTAAAGATGTATTAGTGCAAGTACGGGCCTGGGATTGCCAGCGTAAAGAATTTGTAGAGCTTGACAATAGTCAGTGTCAATTTGCCTATCGGGACAGTGTTTTCAAGCGCAGTAAAGGGCGCTACATTATCACTTCAGTCGATTTGCGATTGCACAAACAGCAAGCTGTAACGTTTAAATATCAAGCATTGAAAGATTATTTGCATAATCAGTCGTTGGCAAAAATCACCCTTAAAGATGTTTTTCAGGCGGTATGTGCAATCAGGTCGGATAAATTGCCAGATCCTTTAAAAGTTTCAAACGCAGGCAGTTTTTTTAAAAATCCAATCATAAGCCCCAGCCAGTTTCAGCAACTGCAAAAGGACTTTCCGAAAATTGTAGGTCACCCAAGTGCCTGCGCAGGGGTCAAGCTGGCTGCGGGCTGGTTGATTGATCACTGTGGCTGGAAAGGCTATTTGGAGTCGGGGGTCGGGGTTTATCCAAAACAGGCGTTGGTATTGATACATACTGGTGAGAGTAGCATTGGCCAGTTAATGCAGTTAGCCGATGATATTAAGCAATCAGTGTTTGATAAGTTCAGCGTTCAGTTGGAAATTGAACCGCAGCGTTTTCCTGCCACCGGCTAAGTGTCCATGTCTGCGGGTCGGGGATTTTTTTTCTGGCTAATTGTAGTGCAGTGATAATCAAGAGACGCTTTTGCTATTGTTTCCTGTTTCCTGTTTCCTGTTTCCTGTTCCCTGTTCCCTGTTCCCTGTGATTTGTGCAAAGGTCAGCTAAAATTTGATGAGTATTTGCCCTATCTATCCCAGATATTTAATCGTTGTTAAAAGGGCAGCGTCTTATAGTTTGCAGTGGCTGCTGAATATTTATTGCCAATCAAAATTTTTTTGCTAAGTTATGGGTCAGGGCACTAATATCGCTTTGTGCTAGCTGTAGCAGAAGATCACTGGCAGGGGTTGCCTCTGTAAAATGGGGGCGCTTCATTAAGCGTCAAATAATCTAGTCGCAATAAACTGT
>ASZI01000069.1 GCA_000416315.1 Osedax symbiont Rs2
CAACTTCCAACTTCCAACTATAATCAGCCTCTCAAATTGATTCTCAAATTGCAAGCAACCAATTTACACCTCCCAAATCGCCTTATCAAACGCATGCATTCCATTATTTATCAACAGCTTATAGTTATGGCACTGTTTATGCTTTATCTAACTAACCTCTGGACAAATTATGTTAAGTAATAACAGCTGCGAGGCAACTATCTCAGGGTCATAACTGCCCGTTAAATGCTCTCCAGTGTCTTAGTCATTACTTTGATCTGTCAGTTCATTTATTCATAACAAGTCCAGAGGTACCAAAAGTAAAGGAGCATGCGATGAAGATCAAAGACCCATCGATCTTCATCACATGTTCCTTAGTTGGAGGATAAGAACATGACTAAAGTACAGAAACAGCAACTCAACAATCTTGAACTTCGCATGTGCATCAGCGGAGATTTAGACGCCGCCGCCATTGAATACTTAAGAGCGGAGTTCGATCTATTGGCTAAATCTTCCTGTGATATACAGCTGGATTTTTCTTACGTGCCTTTCATTGATTCATCGGGGATCGGAGCCGTAGTTTTTTTGTTTAAGCGCATGCGCATTGATAATAGAAATTTGAAAATTATCGGCGCTCAGGGGCAACCGCTAAAACTTTTACAGCACTTAAGGGTTGATCGCACTATAGATATCAACGCATCTCTTGCTTAAAACGAGCAGTGCACAACACTTTCACAGCAGGCAGGGCCGTCACTTCTATGCGCCTGCTTCACAGTCTAAAACTTAACAGGAGCAGATGATGTTAACTTTTATATTAAGAACGTTAATACTGCTGGCAATGCTAGTACAGCCTCTGATGGCACAGGAACTTCTTCCCGGTGATATTGTAAAAATTAAATTCCCGGGAGAGCAATCCTTTAATCAAAGCTTTCAGATTGACCTAAACGGCAACATTACTTTGCCGGAAATTGGCGCGGTAAGTCTTAAGGGAAAATCTATCCACCGGGCAAAAATAATCTTAGTCAGACAGTTAAAAACTGTCTATAAAGACCTGTCTAAGTTCAGTATCCGACTTCAGGAGCGGCGTCTTTCAGTGCGTGTTCTGGGTTATGTTAAAACTCCGGGACCGGTTGATTTACCGGCTAATTCAAACGTGCAGATGGCCATTAACAGTGCCGGTGGTTTGGCCCAGGGTGCGCAGTTAAACAAGTTGCAGATAAGACGCCAAAATGAAGTGATTAACTTTGATTTTAAACGCTATTTGGATACTGGTGATTCAAGCTTACTACCTAAGTTACAACCTTTAGATACTGTTTTTATCCCCGCCTCACCGCTAATAGGTAACGTGCAGGTAGATTTTGACGCCAAAACCTTGCTGGCATCCGGTGATGCTGGGGGAGCTAAAGATTCAGTCACTGTATTTGGCGAGGTCCATCGCCCTGGTACTTTTGGTTACAAAGGTAATACAAATATTGTCGATATGATAATGCGCTCTGGCGGAGTGACACGCTATGCGGGTATCGAACAGATCAGGGTTATTCACAAAGGCGAGCCCTTCCCTTTTAATATGCGTGAATACTTAGACACTGGCGACAAAAAGTTAATGCCACAAGTGCATCGCGGTGATGTGATATTTGTGCCGCAAGCTTCTGATCAGGTACAAAGCGGTGTGCGCACAGCCTATGTTATAGGAGAAGTCTTTAAACCTGGCGCGCTAGAGATGAAACCGGGCACTAGTTTCTTCGATTTACTGGCCACTGCCGGAGGCCCAACTCGCTTTGCAGAGACACGACAAATAAGAATCCTGCACAGTAACGGCCGGGTTAGTCGCTTTGATCTACAGCGTCACACTGAAGGAGGCTCTGGCGCAAAATTGCCACAGATTAAACCTGGTGATGCTATCTTAGTACCGGAAAAAACTGATATGAATGAAAAGAGCTGGCTTAAAATTGCCTCTGATCGCGCAGTGCGTATTATAGGCGCGGTAAATCGCCCAGGGCGCTACGAGTGGGCCAATGAAATGACCTTGCTTGATCTGGTTGCTCACGCAGGTGGGCCAGTCGCTGCAGCTGACACTTCACATTTGCAAGTATTGCACACCGGTAAAAATCGAGTCGCTACCACAGAAGTTTTTGATCTCAAGAAATTTTTAGATAAAGGTGGAGACATTAACACAGTGCCCAAGATTCGCGCCGGTGATACCGTCGTTATTCCCGAGCTGCCTAAAGACCCCAACGACAACCGCTCTCAGTGGGTGCGCCAATCCAGTGACAGATCTATCTATATTTTGGGAGAAGTGGGGGCACCGGGAAGATATGCGTTTAATGCTGAGCTGGACTTCCTGGACATCTTAGCGGCGGCCCAAGGTCCTACACAACATGCTGATCTTGCCAATATTCGCATTACTCACCGCCAGAACGGGGCCAATAAAGTCTCGTCGCTAAACCTGCATTTATTCTTTCAAAGCGGTAACGAGAAACTGCTGCCAACAGTGTTAAACCAGGACGTTATTTTTATCCCGGCGCGCAATCGCGCCTGGTTAGAAAAATCTAAAGAGTCCGTTGTCAGGGTGCTGGGCGCAGTTGCCAGACCCGGTCGTTATACCTTTGCCAGTCATATGACAGTGTTAGATTTACTGGCCGAGGCAGGTGGCCCGCACGATCAGGCACTACAGCACAAGATCATGATTATCTCGGCAGATAGCGGAAAAACTAAAGCGGTTAAATTTGATCTGGTGGCTTTTTCTAAATCGGCTGACTTCAACCAATTGCCAGCAATTAAAGCCGGGGACACTCTGTATGTGCCCAGTAAAGAGCAGAGCAGCTGGTATAGATTTGTCAGCACTTTACGCGAATCTATGACCGTCATCTCATTTGCCCACTTAGTCGGCATTTAAACGGGAGAGTTCACAGTGATTGACCTACAGCTAAGTACGCAATTAGAAACCATTTACGCTCACATTATTCGCTTATCACTGCAACAGATCGCCATTTGTTCACTGCAAGCGCACTCCGGTAATACTCCCCTGGCACTGGCACTGGCCAGGCGAGCCGCCAGTTCAGGAAAAAAAGTACTGTTGATAGAACTCAACATAGGCCAGCCAAAATTGCACACTTTGCCCGGGGTAAATCGAAGTGAGTGGTTGCCCACCCAAGAGAGTTGGCAGCGTGGCATGCAGCTAAATGTCACGCCATTTTTATCCATCTTAGTCACGCCACGGGAGTCAGGGCACCATGTTGAGTTTCACGATTTAGACACATTAAAGAGTTTTTTTAAACAAACCTGCAAAAAATTTGATCTGGTATTCTGCGACTGCTCCCCGCTACTGCTGAACAGTAGTGGAGAGATTGCTGGCGCACTAATTTGCTCGGCTTGCGACAGTACTTTGCTAAACGTCCTGACCAATATAAACACTGAGGGACAACTTGAGGAAGCTAGAGAGATACTCACTGCAAACGATGCCAATTTGATTGGAGTAGTGATGAATGACCAGTTCGCGCCAAGTTTAAAAAGCGAATTGATCAGAGAGAGCCACAGACTCGATCGCTGGCTGCCACGACTGATGAACAAACTGCGCATTAAGCTGCGCCACAGTGACTTTCTCAACCAAGATTTGTAGCTGTCGCTACCCCTGATGCTATAGCTACAGCCAGAGAACTCTTTCAGTCAAGATTTGTAGCTGTCGCTATCCCAGACGCTACAGTTGCAGCTAGAGAACTCTTTAAATCATCAGTAAAGCAACTGGCCCTAATCGTTCGGGTCTAACTGCAACAGTACCAAAGTACAATCATCGAGCTGTAGGTCTCGCTCATAGACTAATTGCATAAGAAAATCCGCCGCTTGCTGCAGCGGTAATTGAGCGCTGTATTTTAGCTTGTTTAGCATTTGCTGATCCAGCTCTTCCCCCGCGTCCAAAAAACCATCTGAGTACAACAGCAATCTCTGCTCAGGTTCTAATTGAACCTGCTGCTCTCTATATCCCGCCTGAGACAGCCCCAATAATGGCCCCTGCACCGCCACTGATGCAATAGCATGGCTACTGATCAGCAGAGGCTTCGGGTGGCCGG
Organism: Osedax symbiont Rs2; assembly: GCA_000416315.1. Taxonomy (GTDB): domain Bacteria; phylum Pseudomonadota; class Gammaproteobacteria; order Pseudomonadales; family Balneatricaceae; genus Rs1. The sequence continues at coordinate 4,047 of ASZI01000069.1, forward strand.
CACTGGCAATACTGAGTTGCTTGTTGTCGAAATTGACCACCGCTATAGTCGCCAATGTCTCGCGCAGTACCGGATCGTCGGCAAAGCCATTAGACAATACATTCAGCAGTTTGCAAGGTGTCAGCTGCTCTTGAGATAACACAGAACAGAGCCCTCGCAAATAACCCGCTAAAGCGTAGACATAAGTCTTTGCTTGTAAACCATGGCCCATCAAATCCGCCATTAACAACTGCGATTGATGTAATAAAACGAAGTCTCCGCCACCTTCCTGGGGAATACAGTGGCGAAGTGCGCACTTAAAAGCGCCGATTTTACGCGGCAAGTGCGGCTGTAGCCCTAAGGTGGCTCGTTGAAAAAGCTCCCTGTGCATTTGCTGGGACAAATAACGCTGGCGCTCCAAAGTCTTTTCAATCAACTGCAGTAATTGCTGACGCTGCACCGGCTTTTCGACAAAGGCATCTATAGGCCTGGATAGCGCCTCACTGATTAACTTTTTATCAGTACAACCAGACAAGTAAATAAATGCGGTGCAGGCAACCGCCGGAACATGTTGCAGCAAATCAAACAAATAGCCCCCGCCACCACCGGGCATATTAATATCGCAGATCACCAGATCTGGTTGCGCACGCAATAATAACTCGTATCCACGACTGACACTATCAGCTTGATACAGCCGATAGTCCTTTTCCAGATAAGCGGTCAGTACCGCCTGATAAACCTGGTCATCATCGACTAACAAAATACTTTTAGATTTATTTTTCGCCCGACCACTGAGATAGTATTTGAATGCCATGACATTTAGGCCGTCATCACGATAGCAGCCAGGGACATAGAACAGGTCATCGAACAATGAGTCGATCAGCTTCAGTCCCATGCCATTTTCAGCGGCGCCTATCGGCTGATCTGAATTGATGTACTGGCTGAAATTACGAAAACTAGCGCCGTTATCGTACAGCTCTAAGCTGACATAATCATCAGTACGCAACAACTGCACAGAGGCACTTTTGGCCTTTATCAGGGGGTAGCGACACAGATTGACAATCAGTTCTGATACCGCCAATTGAAAATTTTCAATGATATCCTGCGACAGTGCTTGTTCAGTTAACTTAATCGCCAGCAATTGCCGATACTGTTGTGCCGACTCCAAGGTTGGCTCGAAACTCCAGCGGGCAAATACTTTTTCCATATCAACCTCTCTCCTCTCGTCAGCATCGTTGCAACTAGCACTTACCTATTCGATAGAAGCATACTCTTGAACTATAGTATATGTATGCAATCTACGAATTAATCCTCTAGCTTAGCGGTTGCTTTACAACCCTTCGATGTTATTTTTAAGGACATAAAATGGCGCAACAAAACATTACCTTTGTTTTACTGGTCGAAGATGACCCCAGCTTACTGAGTATCTATAAGGCCTATTTATCGGCGCTGCCCTATCACCTGTCGCTGGCTGATACAGGGGAGAAAGCCCTGAAAATTTTAGCCACTGAACACGTCGATGTAGTGCTGCTTGATATACAACTTCCGGACATGACGGGCATAGATATTCTCAAACACCTGCAACAGTGCCAGCATCCAGCTGATGTTATTGTCACTACTGGTGATTGCTCAATGAATACCGCCATCGCAGCGATGAAATTAGGCGCCCGGGATTACCTGTTAAAACCTTTTGATAAAGATCGCTTAGTGACCACCTTAAAAAATACTTGTGATAGTCAAAAGCTCAAACAAATTGTCGAAATTTACCAGGAGAAAATTGATCGCAGCGAATTCTGCGGCTTCATTGGCTCCTCTTTAGCGATGCAGCAGGTCTATCAGTTGATAGACAGTGCGGCAAGTTCCAATGCCACTATTTTTATTACCGGAGACAGTGGCACTGGCAAAGAAGTCTGCGCCGAGGCAGCACACCAGCGCAGTAACCGCAGCAACAAACCTTTTATAGCCCTAAACTGCGCCGCTATTCCCAGCGAGCTGATAGAGAGTGAAATTTTTGGTCATGTAAAAGGCGCATTTACCGGCGCTCACAACAGTCGTGATGGTTTGGCCAAAGCCGCCGATGGCGGTACATTATTTCTCGACGAGATTTGTGAAATGGAATTGTCGTTACAGTCAAAGCTGTTGCGGTTTTTACAAACAGGTAGTCTGCAAAAAGTGGGCAGTGATAAAACTGAAAAAGTCGATGTGCGTATCATCTGCGCCTCCAATAAAGACCCTTTAAACCAAATTGATCAGGGACTATTTCGCGAAGACTTATTTTACCGCTTGCATGTATTGCCGATACACTTGCCTCCATTGAGAGAGCGCGAAGGTGATGTAATTGAAATCGCACAACATTTCTTAACCCAATACACCCTTGAAGAACAAAAGAAATTCAGCTGTTTTGACCCGCAAACTGAATATATTTTGAGCCAGTACCACTGGCCTGGTAATATTCGACAACTGCAAAATGTGATTCGTAACATAGTAGTGCTGTGCGATGCACAAACCGTCAGCGTCGAAATGCTGCCGGCACCACTGGACAAACTACTACTTGAAGCACAGCCTGATATCAGTAACAGAAGAAAGCGAGAGGAGCCTTCCCTACAGCAGCGAGCGACATCCAGCGTTGCCAAGACATACACTCACCCGTTGTCTTTAGATCGGGAGCAACAAATTCAGCCACTGGCGATACTTGAGCGTGAGGCCATCGAACACGCCATTGAGGTCTGTCAAGGGAATGTACCTAAGGCCGCCCATTATCTGGGTATCAGTGCCGCAACTGTTTATCGAAAACGCAACAGCTGGCGCTAAAGCAAGGGTGCAGAAACACTGACACTGGATCAGTTGTCTTTTCTGGACTGCATATACTGATCTAGCACTGCCAAGCCTTGTTGAGCCAATTCAACAAATGAGGCGACTAGCTCATTAAGCATACCCGGCTCAATCAGCTTTTCAGCTTGTAACTGAGTTTCCAATTGCCTGGCAATCGCGCTCAATTGCACTAAACCATACAGGGCACTGCTGCTGCCAATAGTGTGGAACTCTCGCTGCAACTCTTTGATGCTCTGGTCACTTATCTGCAGCCTTTGCAGCTGTTGAATTTTTAACAACCTATGCTCTATGTCCCTAAGAAAAATATCGACCAGAGAAGGCAATTGTTGCTCACTGGTATCCGTAGCCAATTTTTCTATACACTGCCAATCTACATTAACAGCAGCGGAACTGCAGTGCGACTGAGTGCTCTTTGACCTGAAGCCGGGTGCAGCAGAGGTCTTATTTGGCAATTCAACAGCGCTGTAGGTTGCAGGCAAATATTTGGCGATAGTCGCTAACATAGTCTGTTTGTCGATGGGTTTTTCAATCACATCCTGCATTCCGGCGGCCAGAAATCGTTGTTTATCTTCGAGCATTGCGTAGGCTGTTAAAGCCAGAATCGGGGTTTGCTGATAATTTGATAACTGTTTAATTTTACTACAGGCGGTCACACCATCCATTATCGGCATCGAGATATCCATCAATACCATACTAAACACTTGTCTTTCACAGGCGCTTATTGCCTGTTGACCATCACTGGCAATACTCACATCTATACCCGCATTTTTTAGCATTTGGCCTGCGACCAACAAATTCGTCTGACTATCATCCACCAACAGTATCTTGATCTTATGGTCAAACTGCCAATCGCCAGCGATTTCCTGCTCGGTACTGGTGACTCTCTGCAACTGCAGAGTAAAACAAAAACAACTACCTTTATGTTCAATACTACTGAATTCTATACTGGCGCCCATTAACTGGATTATCCGCTGACTTATCGTCAGTCCCAGACCTGTACCACTGATTCCGGTTTTTTCATGACAACAATTAAACTCTTGAAAAATCTGATTTTGTTGCGCTTCAGGGATACCTATCCCGGTATCGCTGACACTGAAATAATAACTCTGTTGTCCCTGTTTTTGCAGCTTTAACAACACTTCTCCGCTGCGGGTAAACTTGAGCGCGTTGGAGACTAAATTGACCAAAACCTGACGCAGTCGAAGCTCATCAACTAATACACTAGCGTCAATATTTTCATCAACCAGCAGTCGCAGCGACACTGCTTTATCGCAGTGCAGAACACTTAACATCTGCACCACTGAGTTGGCTAATTGGGGCAGTGAACAAGCTTGAGGGTGCAGCTCAAATTTATCTGCCTCAATTTTTGAGAAATCCAAGATGTCGGTAATGATCTTCAACAAACTATTACCCGACACTGAGGCCGTCTCTATGTAGTGTAGTTGCTCAGCACTTACTTCACTCTCCTGCAGTAATTGCAAAAGTCCTAATACAGAGTTCAACGGGGTGCGAATTTCATGGCTCATCATTGCCAAAAATTTTCCCCGGGCACTGGTCGCTTGCTGTGCCTGTTGCAACGCTTGCTGCAACTCTAACTGAATAGCTTTAGTGGCGCTTATATCTAAGTGAAAACTGATCACACAGTCGTTGTCCGCTCGCGTCTGGCGTACCTGAATCCAGCGCTGCTGATCCAGCTGATACTGGATTGCAGCGCCCTCTTCGCTGGGTAGAACAAAACTGTTCAGCCATTGCTCTCTGTCATCCACAGTTTCAGGAAATAACCCGCTATCCAGCGCGTCGAGTAGCAAGCAGCGATAGCTACTGCCAATTTTTGGGCCATTGCGACAGCCCCTGTAAAGGTCGATAAATTTTTGATTGCAGCGGATCAAATGGCCGCTGGCACTGAACAGCGCAAAACTATCCTGACAGTTATCCAGCGCCGCCAGTAACTGCTTATTTTCAGTTTCAGTGACCGCCCAGTCAGATAAATCAGTAATCACAGCCAAGTGTTGAGAGAATCCTTGACTGCTCATATTACTGCTGCGCAATTGCAGTGGAAATGCTTCACCCGTCTTCTTTAACCCCACCGTTTTTACGGTTCGATTATCACTGCACTGTAACGGGTATTGAGGAATCAGCTGCTGCAGCGGTGTGCCAAGCAGCTCTGTTTCGCTATAGCCAAAACACTGTAACAGAGCTTGGTTAACAGACTTGATTTGGCCCTGCTGATCATAACTGACGATTCCGTCAGGCACTGTGTTGAGAATTGCTTGCAGGCGAACTTGTTCAAGGCCAGGCGGCTTGAGCGCTATCGTTGTGCTGACCTCGTTCGCAGAAGGTTCAATACTGGCCTGCATGCTGCTCAGGGCAAACTGTACTTGTTGCTGCAACTGCACATTCGACCATGGCTTAGCTAAAAACTTATGCACCGCGCCACTTTGAACGGACTTTAGCACTGTCGTGAAATCAGCATGCCCACTGAGAATAAGCCGTTGAGTATCTGGCCATTGCCGGGCGACATCTGCCAGAAACTCGGTGCCCGACATCTTGGGCATCGCATAGTCACAAAGTATTAAATGAATTTTTTGATCGGCCAATATTTGCAGCGCCTGATTGGCATTAGCCGCGAAAAACATCTCTATATCCAACGGCTTTAACACCCGCTGAAGTGCTTTTAGTACAAGCGGCTCGTCATCGACAATCAGGACTTTCTTCAATTGCACCTCTCACTGTATACCCTGGCATGGCCTTTATTGTTAGAGAATAATGAAGCTGAATTACTGAAATCTCGAATTTCAACTCAACAATTCTGCTCTCTTTAATTTTAGTTGTTAATTCAGCAGCTGCCATAATTAATTATTGCGAGTTTTATCATTTATTTAAAATGAACACGCCTATTTATAGCTTGTTATTACAAACAACAATTTATTCATATTTGGTGAAGTTGTCATACCCTTTTAGCAACTAGCTTTTACTTTTAAATAAAATAGGTATGATGGGTTAATCGCCCTTTTCTCAGGGGGCTAGAAAGTTAAATGCGCTGCAATAGGATCAAAAATAACAAGCCAAATTTAAACCGTAGAAACATCCGCAATAAAAATAAGATAGCCGACATCGCAAAAGGAAATTTCGATGGATAAGTACTTATACAAAAAAAGTGATTCTTATTTCAAAGATGTCATCACCCTGCTGGCATTTAATATTGTGGTTTTATTCCTGTTCATCCAGTGGGAAGTATTAGAATTTCTCTATCACACCTCCAGAGAATATGAGCATTGGCAGTTAGATGAACTTATTCCGCTCAGTGCTAGCCTGGCATTAAGTTTATCCATCTTCGCCTACCGCAGGATGAACGATGTCAATAAAATCAGCCATGCCTACAGCAAGCTCGCAGATGAAAATCCACTGGCCAATATATTAAGCCGCACTGCGGGGAAAGTTTTATTGCAATCCTGGCATCAACACGCCAGCTATACCGCTGAACCTTTTTCTTTAGTGCGGGTAAAAATCTCCGACTTTCAACAGCTGCAACTCACTTATGGCGACTGTGTCACCGAGGGAATAGTCTTTAGTATTGGTCAGAGAATAATGCAAGACACTTTGGTGAATAGCGAAGTAGTACAGTGGCACAAGGATAGTTTTTTGATTCTGTTACCTAACAGCGGCTCACTGGCTGCAGATTTTGCCAGTGCTTTAAGTCTCAGCTTAAACCGCGATCTGGCATCGATGGCCGATGCCTTTATAGAAATCCAAACAGTCCCCTGGAGGCATGGTATATCATTGAAAAGTATGCTCGGCGAACTTGAGGAAAACTCGCAGGATACTTTTATAGAAGACAGCCAGCGCTTGTTCGAACGAAAAGCTTAACACTCGCCACTACAGCTCACACCACCCCAGGCAGGGGTGGTTTTTGCAGATACTTTAGTGTAATTTCATCTTTGGCCTGACCACTTTGGCAACTTTTTCGACCACTACCACTAACAGCGCCTTCGCCCAGCCGTGAATGGCAATCTGATGCATGCGGTACAATGATACGTACATAATCCGGGCTAAATGTCCTTCAATAAACATGCTTTTTTTGCTTAGATTACCCATCAAACTCCCCACTGCGCCAAAGCGAGATAAGCTCACTAGCGATCCATAATCCCGATAGCGATAATCTTTTTGTGTTTTATTTGCCAGCCGCGCCTTAATATTCTCGCGTACTTTGTCCGCCATCTGGTGCGCGGCCTGCGCTCTGGGAGGCACCCAGCTGCCATCTTCGTTTTGAAAGCCGCAGCAATCACCCAAGACATAAATATCATCACTGATACTCGATTGCAGACTAGCCTTAACAATAATTTGATTGAGGTGATTGAGTTGAAATAACTCTAAGTCCTTAATAAAATCAGGGACTTTAATACCCGCCGCCCAAATCATCAGATCGGCGTCAATAATTTCACCTTCACTGGTGGTAAAACCGTGGCTATCGGCCTGTTTAACTTTAGTGCCCTCACGTACTTGAACCCCCATTGCCATCAGCTCTTTTCTGGCGGTAGTACTGATTCGCTCAGGCAGCGCCGAGAGTATCCTGGAACCCGCTTCAATCAGCTTCACTTTCAACTGCTCATTGTCAATGTTTGGCATATTGTAACTTTTCAGCAACTTAGTGACATTGTGCAACTCAGCTGACAGTTCCACCCCAGTGGCACCGGCTCCGACAATCGCAATATTAAGAGACTGTGGCTGATCACTTTGATTGATACGTAAAAACTGATTCAATAAAGCGTAATGAAATTTTTCTGCCTGTTTTGGCGAATCGAGGAAATGACAGTGCTGTTTTACCCCTGGAGTAGCAAAATCATTACTCTGTGAGCCAATAGCCAACACTAGTGTGTCATAGCTAAAAGTGCGATCTGGCAAAATTTGCTGGCCCTCATCAGTGAAAGCTGCCGCCAGGCGTAGAGTGCGCCGCAAAGGATCTACATCGACGAAGCGGCCGAGACAAAACTGATAGTGATGTTTAGCGCCATGCGCGTGATACACCACCGCGTCAATACTAGTATCCAGTGAACCTGTGGCCACTTCGTGCAGTAACGGTTTCCAGATGTGCGCCCGGTTCTGATCAATTAAGACTATTTCGGCTAAACGCTTTTTACCTAATTCTGCGCCCAGTTTAGTGGCGAGTTCTAAGCCTCCGGCTCCACCTCCGACAATGACTATTTTGTGCATGCTGCAATCCTCAATAATATTATAGGATTGGTGCTGATTGAGGGTTACCAATCCTATAAATACTGAAATTCAAGCAGTTGTATAAGTTGCGCTAGCACAGTCATAACGCCGCTGGAAAAGGGATCACCAGCGGCTTGTATATTAGTCCTTATTGTTTGATAAACCTACCAAATTCTTATTTTCTTTATTCTATTTTAGAGAGAAAACGCTGCAGATTAAATTCTAACAGTGAGGACAGTTTGAGCGCTAATTCTCTTAAATCCGGCTGACTTTTCAGGTCTTTTTGTCGTCCGGCGAATATAATCAGATTACCATCTCCGGGCTCGCAGTGACGGACGTCCGCATAGTCTAATGCCAGATATTCCAGCAGCTGACGATGATCACTACTCGCTCCCCAGCAATTGATTACCAACCAACCATTAACTTTAAGCTGAGCAGTGCAAAGATCAATGTACTTTTCACTGACCTGTACTTCATCCATGCCGGTATCGCGATACAAATCGGTCATAATCAGGTCGACTTTTTTAGCCATACCAACGTTTAAGAACTCGCCGGCCTCGGCGCAGTGGATGTCTATTTTTTTACTGCCCGGCAGCCTAAAATAGCGTTTTGCGATATCGATAACACTCTGTCTGACTTCCACCGCGCTGATACGCACACCAGGAACGACATTGTGTAGCGCGCTCAACATACAACCGGCACCCAGACCCAACAACAAGACTCTCTTGGGCTGGCAGAACAACAGCGATAACATCATCGCTTGGGTATATGAATGCTGTAGTACATGTGGTTGAGCTTTTAATTGCACACTTTGCTCATCCCCCACAGCAAACGACAAAATTCGTTTGTCACCCTCATCGATCACGGCAATATCGCCGTATTTATCTGTATCGGTATATACGTACTTAGGAATATTCAATTTTCTCTCTTTATCTATTTGTAATTAAAATCTAAAGCTCAGCCCGAAAGACGAGTTAATAAATACTGATCACGACGCTAAGCAGCACTATGGTTTCTACTAACTCAATACTGGCTCCTGCGGTGTCCCCGGTTAAACCTGCCAGTCTTCTTATCATCAGCATTCGCAGGGCCAAAAAACCCAGTGCAGCAAATATCAACACTGTCAACGACCCTAGTGCATAAGCCAGCACTAAAGCGCAGGCACTTGATATATAAACTGAATTTTTAGGAGCATTAGCGACTAACGAAGCGCCAATTCCGCTGGGGCGCACATAGGGGGTATTGAGCAGTAACAGCGGCAACATTGAACGTGAAATTAGCGGCGCCAGGAGCAGCAAATAATACTGTTGTAGCTCCAATATTGCCAGTAGCGCAGTAAATTTTAACAGTAGCAGACAAATTAAAGTGACGACAGCAATAGGGCCAGAGCAGGGATCTTTCATTATTTCCAAGGTGCGCTGAGTGTCACCTTGGCCACCCATCCAGGCATCGCAGCTATCGGCCAACCCATCCATATGCAGCGCGCCGGTAATCGCTACCCAAATGCTCAGTAGCATTGCAGCGCTGAGCATCGCTGGCAAGGCACTAAATATATTGCCAGCGAGTACTAAAACAGCACCGACAAGCAAACCTATTAGCGGATAAAATATCAGTGAAGCCGCCGCCGTTTTCTCATCTGGATACTGTTTAAAATGCACTGGTACTTGGGTTAAAAACTGCAGTGCCACTAAAGCACTTTTAAAATAGTTAAGCATTTAAGGTCCTCTTTAATGGCACTTAGTTGCGCCCGACACTTAGGCTAAGAGCTACAGCGGCAATATTACAGCACTTTTTTGCCAGCTGAGTATTTATCTGCTTCAACTTTAGCGTCAAAAAGCTCTTCCTCATGGGCTGATCAGCTATTGATACTAACTAATTCGCCATGTTCTACCGGGAAATTTAGCATCGCAGATAACGGCAAGTTCTGCTGGGCACTTAGCAGATAGCGCATCACCCCGCCGTGGCAAATCACTAGTACTTTTTTACCCGGATGTTTTTGCCTAATTTGTTGTATCACGGCGTCAATACGCTGACTGAAGGCCAGCAGTGACTCAGCGTTTGCCGGTGGGTTGTTTTGCGGGTCAGACCAGAAGCTTTCCAGGGCATTGGGATACTGCTCCATGACTTGCAACGCAGTTTTAGCCTCCCAGTCGCCAAAATGATACTCCGCTAAATTCGCAACGATTTCCACCGGCAGTTGCTGCTCAACAGATAACTCTCTGGCAAAGTTTGCACAGCGTTGCAGCGGTGAGCTCAAAACAAGATCCCAAGTTGCGCCGCTGGCCAAATGTTTCTCAACACTGCTGCGCATCTGCTGCCAACCCAGATCAGTGAGCGGGACATCAGTACTGCCTATATAAGCTTTACCCGCTGTGGTCTGCCCGTGACGCAGTAAATGCAGATGCTGTTTACTGATCATTTGCTAGTTCTCATCCAACTTACCGGCGACCGCCGCCTCGGCAAATGTCGCCATTTGCGCATGTAACTTACAGGCCATTTGCAATAGAGGTACACAAATTGCGGCGCCACTGCCCTCACCCAAGCGCATCTGTAAATCCAGTAGCGGCTTTGCCTGCAAGTGTTTCAACATCAACTGATGGCCGGGCTCTGCTGAGCCGTGAGAAAAAATCATCCAGTTGCGACTCTCTGGTGCTATCGCCACTGCCACCATAGCCGCCGCGGTGCAAATAAAGCCATCTACCAAAATGGTGATGCCCTGTTGCGCAGCACTGATGTAACTGCCCACCAATGCGGCAATTTCAAAGCCGCCAACTCTGGCGAGCAATGTCAGCGGATCCAGGTTTGGCTCCAAGTGGCGCTGCATAACTTTCTCAATGATCTCAATTTTTCGGGCGATGCCGCTATCGTCCAATCCGGTTCCAGGCCCGGTCAACTCAGTCACAGATTCACCGCACAGAGCGGCGGCTAATACAGTTGCCGATGTAGTATTACCGATGCCCATATCACCGCCAATAAATAACTCGCAGCCATGTGATTTAGCGTGCAACAGTGATGTTTGACCTGCTTTTAATGCCTGCTCACACTGCTCACTGGTCATTGCCGCTGTCTCTAACATGTTGGCAGTGCCCGCTGCGATGACGGAATTTTTCACTCCGGGAAAATTGGTTTTGCCCACTGTGCCTAAGTTAACTATCTCAAAAGGGGCCTGTAAAGTTTTAGCCAGAACACTGATGGCTGCACCGCCACTGGCAAAATTGGCCACCATCTGCCCGGTAACTTCCTGTGGAAAGGCAGAGACGCCGGTTGCCGCTATACCGTGGTCGGCTGCAAAGATACAAATAAAAGGCGCCGATAACGCCGGTACTTTTCCCTGCATGGCGGCCAGATCAATTGCCAGCTCTTCTAGCCTGCCCAGCGCCCCTAAAGGTTTAGTTAGCTGTTGCTGACGCTCAACTGCTGCTTCTTTGGCGCTCAGGTGCAACGCTTTTATTGGGCCAAATATCCAACTACTCATCTGTATATACCTTTGTTACTTTTACTTGAGTGCAGTCAATGCTGACTGATCGCTCAATTTTATTAGTTTTGATGCTTCGCTTTTTATCGCTTAGCTTAAAAAGCTTAACCCTTCAACGACAGTGGCAACCCGGCCACTGCCAAAGTCACTCTTTCACTCAACGCTGCCACTTGTTGATGCAATAGACCCGCCTGATCACAATAATCGCGGCTCATCTGTCCCATTGGAATAACACCCATATTAGTTTCGTTACTGACCAATATGACCTTGCCATGGCTATTTTCAAGTACCTGTAATAGCTGCAGCTTCTGTGCTTCATAATACTCGAGGTCTTTTTTAAACAGGCAATTCGTCAACCATAAGGTTAAGCAGTCGACCAACACACAGGTCTGCGGCGCTGTATGCTTTTGTATGGCTTGTGCCAATTCAAATGGCTCTTCCAGCAATAGCCAGCTCTGCGGTCTTGAACTTTGGTGCGCCGCGATACGCTGGCGCATCTGCTGATCATCAGCGGTGGCAGTGGCCAGATAAATCACCGACAGTTTGCTATCGGCGGCGGCCTGTTCAGCCAGTTTAGATTTACCCGAGCGACAACCGCCGAGAAATAACTCTATCACTGAGTTTGTTTCCCGCAGCCGGCAGAGACATTGCCTGAATCTATCTTGTCAGATTCTTGGTCTAAAATACTCTGTGGGAACTGACTCATAAAGCAGCAACAGAGATTTTCACCTATCATAGTACGCGGACCCAACGGATGATCAATGTGCTTATAGATCCCATGTGAATGACCATGACTGTGCTCGTGGCTGTGGCTGTGATCATGGTCATGCTCGTGACCGTGATCGTGATCAGCACTAGCTGGAGCTGCTGTCTCTTCAGGGTCGATAAACTCGGCGTGATGGGGATGTATCTCTACTTCACCGGCCGCCAGACGACGCTCAAAAGACTGCATTAAGCTTTCCGCATTGCTCTGCGGTTGTTGGGTCATGATTTCCCGAAGGCGCACTTCAAAGGCATCTATCACTTTGGGATGGTCATTGAGATAGGGTGTTTTGATAAATTCTATTTGCGGGTACTGCTCGGCTAACTTATCAACGTAGGCATAAATCCGCTTAATCAATCGACCGGTAAACAGAAAGTATGGAGCGACAACTATTTTCTTAAATCCCAACTTAATTAAACGCTCCAGCCCCACACCCACTGAGGGATATGTAACCCCGGAGTAAACGGTATCAGCCCAGCCAAAACCCATGTTTTCGTTGACGATTCGGGTTAACTTTGAAGCTTCTGCATTGGCCAGTGTATCAGAGGTTCCACGGCCTACGACCACTAACATAGTGTCATGGATATTCGCCGGTGGCTGTTGGCTATCCAGTGACATTGACTGGTAAATACGGGTTTGAAAAGCTTCGATCATCGCCGGATGTAAGCCCAACTCGCTGCCGTAGTGTATTTTAGTCGCCGATTGCTGCTCTACCAATTGCTGCTGAAAATTGAGCAACACACTGGGAATATCATTGCGCGCATGGGTTGCTGCAAACAGCATCCCCGGCACCGCATAGATATCATCGACACCGGCAGCGACCAATTTTTTTAGCCCCATGTGAATATTCGGCGCCGAGAACTCTAAAAAACCATATTCTATCGGTGTATCCGGGAAGCGTTGTACAAGCCCTGCAGCCACCCGCGAAAACTCTCTCTCAGCATCCTTATCACGGCTACCATGGCCGCAAATCATTATTCCAATGCTTCTTTTCTTTACTGTTTCAGACATATCATTAACTCTTAATTCTAATTTGACTGTTGCAAATTCTCTGTTATTGATTAAACAGCCCTGCTGTCACTAGATAGCAGGGCTAGCTCCGCTTATGGCGAACAAATTCCAGGACGATCTTTTACTCTGTATTATCGAACAACGATTAATACAATTACGAACTCGCTCTCGACTTCCAACTTACGACTTCCAACTTCCAACTT
>ASZI01000070.1 GCA_000416315.1 Osedax symbiont Rs2
AGAAGCTCGCTGCATTCACAGCAGTCTCTATGGCCAATATACAGCCAGTACAGAGTTAAACTGATCCTTTATCCACTATTGTGCAATAGGCTATTTTCTTTATTAAAGAATAAAATCCTCTGCTCGCGGAAGCTTTTGTGCAAAACAGTGGCACAGCTCAGTCACCAATAATTGAGCGCGCAGTGATAACCCCTGATCAATAAGCTGTTGTGCCTGAGCTTTGACGTTGCTTTTAAACGCAGGGCTGATTACAGCTCCTCCCTCAAGGTTATCTGCACTAAAATGAAATTGATGGCCGCAGGCTCTGGATAAAATCCACTCCAGAGCTTGTGGCTTTATTTCTACCTGTTCAAACTCAAGCTGTTGTTGCTGCGTGCGACCATCAGGTTCATACCAATACCCATAGTCTTCCTGTTTTCGCCTTTGAACCCCGGCCACTAGCCAATGGCTTATTTCATGTAGGGCACTGGCAAAGAAACCATGAGCAAATATTATACGATTAAAATGAACTGTTTCATCAGCAGGCAGATAGATAGGTTCGTCTTCGCCTAACTGCAAACGGGTATTCTCTGACTCTGAGTATAGACGATTAAAAACCTCTAACAGTTTAGCCAGCTTTTGTTTTTGCAACTCAACGCTGGCCAACCCGTTTTCAAGTAACTCGACATTTGCAACAGCCATTACTGGTAGACGACCCATTGTTTTTTGTTCAACCACCAAGTCTCACCGCTGCGCTGATCAATTCTTGAGGCGACATATCCTTTTTTATCTTGATCGGCGCGGATTAAATGCACATCGTATTGTGATATCTGCAACTCTGAATTTTCAGATAATGCATTCCAACCCTCATTGTCGGCCAACCAAGTTTCACCCGTTTGACGATCGAATCTGATTAAAACCCACTGCTTACTGGCGGTATAACTTGAAACTATGCCAAAAGCACCTTTTGGTGATGGTGACATCCCCTCTATTCGCTTCAGTATAGTATTTAGTGATTGATTTGCGGGTGTCTTTTTCACCGCTTGGTTTTTATCTTTGTCCGTGACGGCTGTGCCTTGCAGCGCAGCATTTTGCATTTGACTACTGGCCACTAACAGCTGCGAGTTCTTTAAAATGGAATTAGTCTCACTACTGAGTTTAATCACTTGCTCCTGCAGTGCAGTAATTTGTGCCTGTAATCGCGACAGGCTATCAGGTGACGCTATTTGATTGCTGCCATGATGAGAAACTTGGGCTGGGGCGGGAGCAGTACTGGTGACTTGATCAGCAGAGACTTGTTGCCCAGCAGTTGCAGTATTGGCTTTGTTAGCTGTCGCAGTGCAAGCCAGTAAAGTAACTGACATTGTACTAACCATTAGTAACTTAATCATTTTCACGCCTATTTCTCCCGCTTTTAATTAAAATTCTGTTGCGATTGTACAGCAAGCCAACAACTAAGTAACAGCCGCAATCGCGTAAAATTAAAGAGTTAATTCACTGTTTGGCGAGCAGTGTGTGCTAAAATCGCCAGTCTTTTGCTCTTTCAGGTTTAGCTAACATTTTATGCAGACAACTTTAACCCTCGAGCGGGGCGCTTTTAGTTTAAAACGTTTTCCGATTAAAAAAAATGAACAGCTGCAGGCGTGGGACGCTGCAGATCAGCTAGTGCTTAATCATCTGGCTGATGAAGCAGACAACCGCGAGTTGCGAGTATTAATTATTAACGACCAGTTTGGCGCTCTCAGCGTTGCACTGAGTAACACTCAAGCTTGCATGCTCAGTGATTCCTACATAGCCCAACAAGCTACACAGGCTAATCTTACACTGAACAATCTGCCACCTATTACGCTGTTAAATTCGACCGAAGCGCTAACCGGTCAATACGATCTGGTCATTATTAAAGTACAAAAAAGCTTGGCTCAGCTCGAAGACCAACTGCATAAATTACGCCCGCACTTACACAGCAACAGCAAAATTATCGGCTGTGCTATGGTAAAAATGATCCATAACTCTACTCTGAGTTTTTTTGAAAAAATAATAGGTCCGACAAAAACATCGCTGGCGAAAAAGAAAGCACGGCTGATTTTTAGTCAATTCGACCGCGAATTACAAGTCGCCGCTAACCCCTACCCACAAAGCTACACCTTAGAGCCTGACGGGTTGCAAATACTCAATCACGCCAATGTGTTTTCCAGGGCCAAGCTTGACCTTGGCTGTCGCTATTTCATCGAGCACATCCCCTCTAGCGATGAGGCTCTGGAGATTATTGATCTGGGCTGCGGCAATGGCATTGTCGGTATCATCGCGGCGCAGCGCAATCCCAAAGCGAAAATTCATTTTTGCGACGAGTCGCATATGGCCGTCGCCAGTGCACAACATAATTACCATCAGGCATTTAAAGACAGTTCTCAGGCAACTTTTCAGGTGACTGACTGTCTAGGGGATAGAGAAAAAGCCAGCGCCGATTTGATTCTTAACAATCCACCTTTTCATCAGCAGAATGCGATCGGTGACTTTATTGCCTGGCAGATGTTTAGCCAGGCATTACAAGTATTAAAAAAGCATGGTCAGTTATGGGTCATAGGCAACCGGCATCTGGACTACCAAAACAAACTTTTGAAACTTTTTGGTAACTGCCAGCAAGTACAGAGTAATAAAAAATTTGTCATTTTAAAATCTGTCAAAAAGTAACCGGACAAACAATCCTAAACACTTAAGTGACTCCGTTAACAGATGACTGTGTTTATCAACATAGATCGAGCTATCTCCATTAACATTAATTATTGTAAAAGGCACTCAATGAATAACCAAATACCTGAAGCACAAACTGGCATCAAACGTGTATTAAAAGCCAGTGTTTATTCCTGGCAGGGCATACAATATGCATGGCACAACGAAGCGGCCTTCAGGCAGGAGAGCGTACTTTTTGTTATCGCCACAATCATTGCTATTTTTAGCCCTGTGAGCGCCGTTGAAAAAGTACTACTGATTGGCAGTGTCGGTATTGTTATCGTCGTTGAAATTTTAAACTCTGCTATAGAGGCGGTTGTCGACAGATTTGGAGGCGAATACCACCCTCTGAGTAAAGCTGCCAAAGATATGGGTTCAGCCGCTGTCTTTATCAGCTTGTGCCTGGCCGGTATTACCTGGCTGCTAATTTTCTTACCTGTAATCAGTATTTGATCCATCCAGGGGGCTTAAGCGGTTTTAACCCCCCTATTATTTCTTTAACAAGCTATTCACTAAACTTTTTGAAACAACAACACAGACAAAAATATGCCAACGAATCCAGAGCAACCCAACCCCAGTAAAAAACCTTTCACCTTCAACTTGATACACTTTTGCCTGGGATTTTCAATACTACTGGCGGCATTATACAATCAGCCACTGTGGAGAATAGTTAGCAGAGAATTTGCTGCCGACGATATCACTAGCCTGTTAAGTTTCAGTGCTTTTGTGGTTTTTCTGGTGCTGATTTTCAGTTTTTTTCTGACCCTGGTTTTTTTCCGCTACAGTGCCAAACCGCTGGCTATTGCGTTAATTTTCAGCAGTGCCAGTGCCAGCTATTTTATGTCAAATTATGGCATAGTATTTGACAAATCTATGATTCAAAACCTGCTGGAAACCGACCCGGCTGAGGTACAAGAACTGCTCAATATAGGCATGCTCAGTTATTTCTCTTATTACGCAATGCTGCCGACCCTGTTTGTCTTGTGGCTGCCGCTCAACTACCATCCACTGCTTAAAGAGCTTAAATTTAAATGTATATCGGCACTGGCATTCGCCAGCTTAGCCGTATTAATCACCGGCGCTTTTTATCAGGAATTCTCTTCTCTGTTTCGCAATAATCGAGAGATGCGCAATACAGTTATTCCCTCAAGCTTTATCTATTACACAGGCCGCTATTTAAACGGCGCGTATGCGGTAATGAACATAGTCCCCCAGCCTATAGGTGAAGACGCCGTACAGAGCGCCACTGACACTAGTAAACCTAAACTGACTATTTTAGTGATTGGTGAAACTGCCAGAGCGCAAAATTTCTCACTCAATGGCTATCAGCGAGAGACAAACCCCAAATTAAAACAGCAGCAAATATTTAATTTTAGCAATACTTTTGCCTGCGGTACTACCACGGCGATTTCATTGCCCTGCATGTTCTCTCTCTACAACAAAGATAGCTTTACCAGTGAAAAAGCTGAAGCGCAGCACAATGTATTAGATGTATTGAAAACAGCAGGGGTTAACGTCTTGTGGCGTGATAATAATTCAGGCTGTAAAGGCGTTTGCGAAAGAATAGAAACACAACCTGAGCAAGCGTATCGAAACGAGCAGTATTGTAACCAGCGCGAATGTTTCGACCAGGTCATGCTTAACGACCTGGATAGCTATCTAAGCAAACAGCAGGGGGATGTTACTGTAGTGCTGCACCAAAAAGGCAACCACGGACCCGCTTATTATCTGAGATACCCAGAAAACTTTAAAAAATTCACACCTGTATGCACCACCAGCCAACTGCAGCAGTGCCAGCAACAGAGCATAGTGAATGCCTACGACAATGCTATTCTCTATACTGATCACTTTCTATCGACGGTAATCGACTATTTAAAAGATCGCCAAGATAAATACCGCGGCGCCATGTTGTATATGTCAGATCACGGTGAATCACTGGGTGAGAATAATTTATACCTACACGGTTTGCCTTATTTCATTGCGCCGCAAACTCAAACCAAAGTCCCCTTTATCCTCTGGCTATCGCAGAGTTTCAGTGACAGCGACAAGTTAGACAGGCAATGTATTATCGATAAGCAACAGCAGCGGATGTCCCACGATAATTTATTCCACTCTATTCTGGGCTTATTATCCGTGCGCAGCAGCGTCTATAACTCACAGCTAGATATGCTGGCCAGCTGCAGAAATCAGTAGCTAAACCACACAGGCGCAGATGCACAATTTCTTTGCAGCACTGCGCCACTCTACTGCTTCAATTCTATTTCTATAAAAACAAAGGGGTAATCGTTAACATTGACGACATTGTGCTCCACCCCAGCGCGGCGAAAATAAGAACTTCCCTGTACTAAATCAACTATCTTTTCGCCCTCGCTGCTTTGCAGTAGCAGCTGTCCTTGTGTCTGTGGAACCACTACATAGTCTAAAGCGTGCTTGTGCCAGCCGGTCTGGGCATTGGCGGCAAATGTCCACTGGGTCACTATCACTTTGTCGTTTTCTAACTGCACCACTGCCTCTGCTTGCTCTCTCATCTCTACTCCAATTTTGTGATTTATACTGTAGCCAATTTAGCCACGAATCGTTATTTTTCATAGAACCAGATTCGCTTTAGTTCAAGCTTCGCTGGCCCTATACTAAGCTGTTGATTTAACACTAGTCATTATGATGTTTTATTTTTCTCTGCTCTGAACATTACTCGTCTATACTTTTTACTGTTGCAAAATACTGCCAACAAAACCTTAACGCAATATAAACGACTGATTTACAACACATTAACTTTCATTTTAGTAAAGCAATTGTATATTGTGGCTGGAAATAGCTTACAATATATACAGTTTGTCCTAGTACGTTTCAATTCTGATTGAAGCACTTATAACTTTCTATTTTTGGGTTCTCACTGTCGGACTTACTCGCAATTAAAATCTATGCAAACATTCCCCAGAGGTCATAATGATCAATAAAATTATAATAACACTGCTAACCTTTACCTTGCTGGGCTGCTCAGATGACCCAAATAGCCAGGTCACTGGCTCTGGCCATAATAACTCGAATGTTTCAACGATAGAATTCGCTGCCCCAACGAATGACACTCTGTTGACTATCACCGGTGCCATCACTCAATTGAATAGTAAAAACGAACTGCATCTAGATCGTAATGCGCTGCTGCAACTGCCGCAGGTAACTGTCAGCACTACAACATTATGGACAGATGGAAAAAGCGAATTCAGCGGCCCGCTGCTTCGGGATATTCTCAGCGCTGCAGGCAGTTCAGCCCAACAGATTAGTGCCATCGCCGCCAATGAATACGCAGTAGAAATCCCGGTGGACGACGTACAACAGTATCAAATAATACTGGCACTGGAAAAAGACGGTAAAATCTTATCGATCAGAGAAAAAGGACCTTTATGGGTTATCTACCCTTGGTCAGATCATCAAGAATTAAGACAAGATAAATTTTACTCCAGATCAATCTGGCAGCTAAAAAGAATCGACTTGCATGATTAAATCTGGATCCAGAGTTTTATTGCTGCTGACTTCCACACTGCTGGGTGTCATTCTAATCAGCATGCTCAGTTCCTATTTTTTGTTCAGGGAAGTGACTAATCTACAGGTTTCTCACGACAAAATAGAAAAAATGCTTTTTTTGCGCCAGTACGAATACGAGCTGCTGCGAACCTCTAAAGCTTTCAGTGATGCATACCCCAACCTTTTACTTGGCCAGACCAGTGAAGACTTCGACAATTGGTTCAACGTTCTATGGAGCAGGGCTCATAGCCTAAATACCGGTATAGTCGGCAAGGACGTTACTTTGGCGGGTTTTGACTATAATCAGGCACAAAACGCCTTAGTGGTGATAGACAACATCCTCTACCCCAAGAAGGCGGTCACGAAAGAGCAAGTCCTGCAAATAAGAGAGATTTTTGAATTACTCACCCGCACCTCACACCTCTATCAGCAGCGTCGAGATTCTTTGTACCGCGAAGTTGAACTAAAAAAACAGCAGACCATCTTTAGCTACTATCGCAATTCTTTCTTTCTCAGCTCAATCACTTTACTGTTTGGATTCATCGTCTCAGTGTTTTTATATCGCAGCAATAAAAGCTTGCTGGATATGCGCGCAAAGCTAGAGCAGCGGGTAGCAAAACGTACACTGGCTCTACAGGAAAAAAACCTGCAACTCAAAAGTGAAGTGACTGAACGCTACAGTGTTGAAAAACAGCTAGTGAGCAGTCAGGCACAAATACAACAAGCCAAAGAACGGGCAGTGCATCAACTTAATTTTGATCCCCTGACTCAATTGGCCAGTCGAGTATTATTCACTGATCGTTTTAGTCAATCACTGATCAGAGCAAGCAGAGAAAAAAGCAAAGTAGCACTGCTGTTTTTAGACTTGGATCGCTTTAAATATATCAACGACACTTTGGGCCACAGTGTCGGTGACCAATTATTAATACAAACTGCTAAGCGTATTACCCATGCACTGCGCCAGGGAGATACCGCCGCGCGCTTTGGTGGCGATGAATTTGCCATAGTCTTGCCGGGTATCAATGGTATCAAACATGTAGAACACGTAGTCAACAGGATACACAAAGAACTCAGCGCACCTTATACCTTAGAGGGGCAGGAGTCTTTTATTTCCGCCAGTATTGGCATTGCTATTTACCCGGATGATGGAGACTCAACCGAAGTTCTGCTGCGCAAGGCAGACAATGCGATGTACAAGGCCAAAGATAAAGGGCGAAACACCTATCAATTCTTTACCCAGCAGATGGAAATAGAATCAAACAAGCGCAGGATTTTGGAAGCCGCCTTACATGTGGCTGTTAAAAACAAAGAATTCAGTGTGCATTATCAGCCTATCATCGATTTGCGCGACAACAGCATTAAGGCGGCAGAAGCGCTGATCCGCTGGCAGAACAAACAAGGCGAACATATATCTCCCGCCGAATTTATTCCACTTGCCGAAGAGCTGGGGCTAATAGTAGAAATCGGCGAGTGGGTATTACGTACCGCCTGTGAAGAAGCGGCCAGCTGGCAGCGCAATAATGACAAGTCGACAATTCTTTCTGTTAATTTGTCCTTTCGTCAGTTTCAAAATAATGACATTCCTAAAACTGTCGCCAGAATCCTGGCAGACACGGGGCTAAGTGCAAAAAATTTATCTCTGGAAATTACTGAGGGCTTGTTAATGGTTGATGACATGCAGATAATGCAGCAGCTACAACAAATCCGAGATTTAGGGGTAGCACTGGCAATAGATGATTTTGGCACTGGTTATTCGTCACTCAGTTACCTGAAGAAATTCCCCATCAATGTATTAAAGATAGATCGCGCTTTTATCCAGGATCTTACTACTGATAACGCTGATGCAGATCTGGTCAGAGGGATTATATCGCTGGCCAGAACCTTAAAGCTGACGGTTATTGCAGAGGGGGTAGAAAACCAGCAGCAGGCAGATTTTTTGATGGAAAATGATTGCCTGTACACCCAGGGATTCTTTTACAGTAAAGCCCTGGCGATTAATGATTTTAAAGACTATATGCAAAAAAACCTGCAGCAACACAGGCAATCACACTCCGCATAAGAGCGATTGCGCGAACAAACTTGTAGCGAGTAATTAAAGCTCTAAGAAGCTTTTGATTCCGGAAAATACTAGTTGAGCAGCCATCGCCGCTAATATCAGGCCGGTAATTTTGCTTAAGATATTTAAGCCGGTACGTCCTAACACTTTCTCTATCCTCACAGAAACATGCAGTAGTGCCAGCAGTGCCAATAGCGCGATTAACATGCCGGCAATCCCGTAGGCCAGATCCATCCCGTGCAACTCAGCACCTATGACCAAAATAGCACCTATGGTTGCGGGTCCGATTATTGTCGGAATCGCCAGCGGCACAACCGCCACATCATCTTTTGACTCGGTAGGGCCAGTGGCGTGGTTGCGAACCCCATCACTCACTAGGCTGACAGCAGACAAAAACAACAGCGAGCCCGCACCAATTTTAAACGAATCCAAAGTGATGCCTAAAATTGAGAACAGTGCATCGCCAAAGAACATCAATACCAAGCTGATACAAATAGCCGAAAACACCGCTCGGTTAGCGATCTTTGCGCGCCCTTTGACGCTCTCATGTTTAGTCAGGGCAAGGAACATTGAAACAACAAAAAACGGGGCAAACAGGAAAAAGAACTTAATGCCGATAGAAAAAATCAGGGCCATGGGGCTTCCATTTAAAAGTATGAATATAAATGATCATTGTGGCATTTCTAAGCCAACAACGCCAAAAAGACCGCTGAGCAAGCTCAGCAGTCTTATTTAAAGATTACAAAATTAAGCGATTTGCTGTTCTAACTCGGCCTGTGCCTGCAACATTTTAGGGTTGTCAGAGTTGAGCAGCTTCTTAGCTTTTTCGGTGGGGAACTCCACATCGATATCAACCACCCGCCCGTCACGACAAACGTTGATGATAGTATCCATGCAAGAGGACAACAGCGAGTATTTCTCATCCGGGGCGGCAATGATTGTCTGCAGGCCTAAGTCGGTCATAAAGCCGAGCGAGGTCATAGTGTTCTCTGAGTCCAGTTTATTAAACGCCTCATCAAACACAGATAAACTCATGCCACCGATAGCTCTTCCCTCTGGCCCCTCTTTGAGGCGGTAAGAAGCGGCGAGTGCAGCAGCCATCGCCACATAGAAAGGCACTTGGTGTTCACCACCGGAGCCGGTCTTAATACGCTGGGTCAAGGTTGTTTTGCGGTTGCCCTGTAGGTCTTTGATCACTAATTCAAAGTTATAGAAGTTTCGATAGTCTTGCAAAAGACTGCTCTCCCCTTCGCTCTTCAATACTTCGTGAATTTTTTCCAGTGCATTCTGGTAGGGCTTGTCGGCATCATAGCTGATATCAAACAGTGAACCCACATTGGCCTGATCTATGCGAGTATAAGCCTCAACCAATTCGAGAATATCTTTGAGCTCTGGATTTGGGGTCATTTCAAAACTGTACATTTCCTTGTGGAAAGGACGGTTTTTAAGGTGCTGGTTAAGCTCGCGAATTAAGTCTTTAATCTGATTGATCTGATCGTTCAAATGCGCAACAAAGTCCGACCTGAAGGCTGATTCAGCTTCTCTGCGGGCATTTTCGGCTCTTTCCTTGTACTGCGCTAACTCTGTCTCTACCAGAGATTGCAGCGTCTCGCTGACATAGCTCTCCAGCTCTTCATGGGAAGAGTTCGGACTAATTTTATCCAGACCTTGATGCGACAAACCGCCGCCGTGATATTTGGCTTTATATTCTGCTACTGCATCGCGAACTGAATATTTTTTCTTCTCGTGTAACCCCAGCTCTGACTGGGCTTTTTTGGCCGCTTCAAAAATAATTCGGTCCAGTTCTCCAGAGCAACTCTCATCCAGGTAGTCACGCTTTTCTTGCGATGATTGCGCATCAAACTGTGGTTTTTCTTCACAGAGACTGCGCGCCTGGACATGCTCTTCTATTTCTTTATCTAATACTTCCAGAGCCGCGCTGTCTTTAATCATTGCGGTGCGGGTTTTCTGCAATTGATCCATCAGCTGCTTATGCTTGAGTTCGGCTGCTTTTTGTTGCTCCGCGAGTGTCGCTATATTGGACTGAATCCCAGAGTCATCGTGGTTGCGTAAATCTTCAATCGCCTGGCGATGCCCGGCGATTTCCACGGCCAATTGGTTGCGCTGATTCACCAGATCAAATGTACTTTCGGTACTGCCAACTAAACTAGTGGTCAGGTTAATCAAACTGTCACGTAACTTTTCCAGGGTTTGGTGGCGCTGCCCTAAAGTGGTGAACTCTGCCACCATCACATCGACTTGTTTGCCTTGTACCGCCAGCTGATCGCCGCGACGACGCACCCCCATAATTGGCGTCTGCTCGTGGATTGAAGTGGTTGACCCCTCGGTTTGCAACATGCAATCGTAAGTCAGAGCGCGTTCCTGGCGCAGTAATTCCGCCTCAGTTTCTACCGCTATGACACCACCGAGCGCTCTGTTCATATAAGCTTGAGCGTGGTCGTTATCAGTATCAATGTAGTTAGCCAGTGAATTGGGTTTGATCCGGTTTAACCAATCCCGCGAGCGAGTGGTATTGATGATGCGACAGCCTTTTAAATGTCGGCCCTTACGCCGATACAATGTAATGGCCTCTTTCACCTGCTCCGGGTCGACAATCAATGCCTCGCGTCTGGCACCTAAAAAGGATTCAATCGCGATACGCCATTTATCATCGTTGATATCCACCATTTCACAGACCGGAGTGGAGTCAATACCATAGTCGGATAGCAGAGACATCAGCTCGCGGGTATTGTGCCGTACCGGTGCCTTGCCTTGCTTTAGCTGTTCCACCTGACCTTTTTGGTTTTGAATTTTGCTGCGCAGCTCATTGATGCGAATAACCGACTCTTCAAATTTTCGGCCTATGTCACGTCTGACGGTATCAACCTGAGTTTTTAACGCAGCCAGTGTGCTGTCTACTTCAACCGGCTCTTGCGGCCAGCTACTGGCTAACATGTCCTCGCCGCTGCGCCACAAACTGACACATTTTTTGACTAATGGTGCAAATTTTTCCGGTAACAAATCTGCATGTTCATCGAAAGCCACTGTGGTTCTGAGCAAGTTATAACTGTTTTGGATTTGGTCTTTAACTATCCCCTCCTCATGTAGCTGAGCAGTGATAGTGGTCTCCAGTGCCTTGATCTGATGCGACGAATTACTGTTGTTCAACTGTGCTCTGGCATTCGCCAGGTCTTGCATTAAGGTATTTAGCTCAGCTGATTGCGCCTCTAATCGTCCCTGTAATTGCACTTCCTGCTGTTGATTGTCTTCAAGGCGCTCTGCAGAGCCCTCTTTTTTCAGGTCGGCATTTTCAAAGCGGGTTTCGTGTACTACCCATTCATATTCGACAGCGTTTTTAACATTGCGCTTTATCCCCGAGCACAACTCCTGAACTTTCTCCAGCTCAGTAACTCGGCTTGCGACTTCTGCGGTCTTCTGCTCCATCGCCCGGTATTCTTCCAGGGACTTTCGAAAGGCCCCTACATGTACCACTTTCTCTTCTAAGACAAACTCGCGCACAAAGCGGGTCGGGCTATCAATCGGCACGAAGCGCAGTGCGTTTTTGAAATTTTTAATAAACTTTTCATCATCATTAGGTCTGGCTGCATCTTGGGATAGCTGAGCGACCAAGTCTTTGATGAAGCGGCTGGCGCGCTTTTCCAGAGTCATTTCGGGACACTGTTTAAGCAGTGAGTTTTTAACTATATCCCAATCTTTTGGTAGTCGGCCAGCACCATCTTTGTCGGTAAAATCATCTAGCGTCACTGAGAAATCAGGCAAGATAAAACGCCCTAATACTTCCTCATCCGGCGAGGCCGTGTTAGCGCTGATAGCCACCCCGACACAAGTTTCTTTAGCGGTTTCTGTATCAAAAAAGCTCAGGGCAATATAGGAAATAGAGTCTTCACGGGCGGTGGCTTTTTTTCCGCCATCATCCATAAAACCAAGACAGTAAGTACGCAGCGATCTCTCACTTTTTTGCCCGGCGGAGGCGTTAAAACTCAAGTGACGCTTATTACCACCAAGCAGCACAGTTTGGATAGCATCTAACAACGATGATTTACCGGAACCATTGGGGCCGACGATAGCGACATTACCTTTGATCGGTATTTCTACAGCACCTAATACATACCAGTTAACTAAGACGATTCGATTAAGCTGTTTCATCGTTACTCTCCATCTCAGTGGTTGGCTGTGTGGCTGCTACTGGTTCTCTATCTGACACTTCAGATTCCTCTTGCTCTAACAGCGCCTCTTCTTCATCGCTGAGTGCATCCCGGCCATTTTCTGAATCACAAAGCAACTCAATCTGTTTAATATGATCTTCAACAACAACTTGCCTGATAGTAGGCAAGATACTAAAAAATATGTTTTTTGGATTGCTTTCATCAGCTTTTCCACGCTCGATCAGACCGTGCCTGGAAAACAGCGACAGCAGCTCTTTAGAGCGGGTCTCATTGGGGATATCTTTACCGGTCAGCGTCAGATACAAACTCAACAACTCATCTGAGCTGGTAAAAGCCCTGCCACTTTCTATCTCAAAGCTCTCCAGTTTTTGCTCGTACATTTGGCGCATGCACAACAAGATGAGCGACTCATCCAGTTTTAGTTTTAAATTGCGCTCGTGTCCCTGAGGTAAAATGCCCAGGTACGCTTCATCGGGCTGGTGTACAAAAGCCCAGCCGATAGCTGCAAAAATGTTTTTGAAGTATTCAACGTGCGAAGAGATCAAAAAATAACTGTGTCGGTGTGAACTGCGATCAGCGTGAATGAACTGATTGGTCATCAGCAAATTGGCCGCGTGCACAAAATCTTCTTCCTGGTATTTGTCACTGCGACTGATAATTTTCTGTAAATCGCTAAGCATTAGCTGACCCTTTGTTTGGTAGAGTGGATAGTAAAGTCTCGACAGGTAACCATGTCGTCTACCTCAATATAATTTTCTTTAAATTCAATGTTATATTGCTCATTAGTGGCCTTACCTTTTTTGCCTAAGGAGGCTAAGTGACGAATATAACTAAAACAAATGTAATCTTCGATACTGCCAATTTCAAATTGATCAGCTTGCAGCGTATCGTTGTTGGCAAAGTGACGGGCTAAATAATCTTCGATACGATCGACACGCACTTCGCGGCGCGCTTTGTAGGCTTTAAATAACTCCCGCAGCTCTATCACCTTAGGATCAATAATCTGCTGATGTATGACCCTAGGTGCCACTTGAATACGTCGACGCATGGGCGAGCGTATACTACTGGGAGAGAGAAACCCGCTGTTTTCCAGATGTCTTATTGGATGTTTACGCAACAAACTACTGTCCTTAGCGACTGCAGTAATAAGACGTGACAATCGAGAGGCCATACCCGGCGTGGTTTTATCCATATAGCGAATAGTATCGGCAACCCGCTTTTCCAGCTTGTATCTGAAATCGTCAATGCTGTCCAAACGTTTATCAACCGACTCAAAAATACGGATGATACGGTTAATATGACCGTGCACCATAGCTTCAGCGTCTAGATATTCATTTTCAAATTGCAGCTGGTAGTGGTGGATCAGTTTCTCCAGTTTGATCGAATCAAACTGCAGATCACGTAACATCGTCAGTATCTGGCGGCGAAAGCGAAATGGATTGTTTTTAGTTTTTAAGGTTTTGTAATCGGATACCAAAATCTGTTCGACAAAAGTATCAAAAAACTGTCGCACTATATCTTGTGGACTTTGCGATTGAGTCAGACTAATTTTTAACTCGCGCAGGCCCAACAGCATATCGGTTAGATGCGCGCTGAACTCGCTGGCCGATTGAGAGGCTTCCTGCAGTGTTATACCGCGACCCTCCGGATCGTTAATCGCCGCTTCCAGTGAGCTCAGCACGTTCAGTCCCGCCCCGCCATAAGAGCGTTTATCCATTTTTGCGATTGAGACCAGAGAGCGCAGCAAATAGCTGTTAGAGGGAGCCATCAATACATAGCTTTTGTAGATCTGCTGCTCTTCTTCCAACCAGCCGGTAGCCACTAAACGTCGATAGATTCTACTGGCGTATTCAGCGGTAGATCTAGGGGGCTGATAATCCTCTTCAGTATCTTCCTCTTCACGCTCCCAGATCCTCAGGCCAATGCGCACCACGGTATCTTCAATAGTCGAGCGCACTAAATCTTTGGCAATAAAAGGCTCGATCAGATCTTCATCAAAAAAAAGATCGGCCAGTTCTATTAACACTGTTTGGTATATGTGCCTGTTTTTGCCCGACAGCGGGACAAACAGGTCTTCGGGTAGCTTATTAAAAAGCATCAATCACCTAGAGAGTAAATTAGCGACTTTTATTATGTTAGCTATCGCCAACTTAACTCATATGGCTTTTTATTTGCCACAACTTTGAGCCATCTATAAAATTAACCTCGAATTTTAGCTTAGTCTGCCGCGACAAAAAAGCCTTAAGCGACCCATAGTTAAATATATTTAATAAAAGCCTGGAGCCAGAGTTCGCAATGAACACTAAGCGCACAATCTATACACACTTTACCCTATCAATATCTATTTCATCACTAGACCAACCCAGTGCTTTTTTACCGGCAAAAAAAAGCCTCACTTAACAGTGAGGCTTTTAACAAGCTAATCAGTGATTAGTCAATTATTAGGTTATTGCCACTGAGCAAGTCATCTATTATTGCCTGATCACTGGCGCCGCCGCTGGCAAGATCTACACCTTTAAGTAAGATAGTCTGATCTGCTTGACCGCCATTGGCAAAATCACCGTCTGTATTAATGTGCACCAAAGTATCACCATTTAGAGACTCAAAGTTTAGATAATTATCTAAGTTCGTTTTAGTTTCACCCGTTAACAAGTCAGAGAGATCAAGCTTGTCACCTTCAAGCGTTTTAAAGTCCATGATAGTGTCAGTTTCGACAATCGCCGTGCTCATATTATCAACATTAAAGGCGAAGGTATCAGCACCGCCATTACCGGTCATGAAGTCCTCACCTAAACCGCCGACAATCAAATCTGCTTCAGCAGTTCCAATGAACACATGCCCTGGAGAGACAACTGAGTTGACTAATCCTGCAGACAACTGTGCCAGTGAAGTAGGCATAATTGCAGCTAATTCAGCACCTTCTTCGCCGTCATAGGCAATTGGGTTTAGGTACTTAGCAGCGACATTGTCACCAATGGCTACCGCGTGCGACTTGATATTGTTTGTAGTTACAAAAGTTTTCCAAGCGGCTTGTTCAGTGCCGTCTATACCATCGCCAAGGTTCTCGTTGGTCTGATCACCTGCATTGTCGTTACCTGGGTGAGTATCGGATAATGTCGGCACACCGTCTGATAGGAAGTAAGAAACATTTTTAGCGCCATTCAACTTGCCGCTGCTATTAAAGGCTTCTTCCATACCATCCAGAGCGTAATCGTAGTTAGTTCCGCCATCTGGATTCGTAATTGAATTAAGCTTGCCTAGCGCCTCGCTGATAGTCATCCACGTAGAGCTTAACAATGTTTTGGAACTACTAAAGGTTGCTAGCTGCACCTTCACATCACCCAACTCGTTGTACTTATTAAGCATATCGTTAAGTGCCGACTTAGCCGCCTCAAGGCGAGTGGTGCCATTAAAGCCATCCTTCATTGAACCAGAAACGTCCAGCATGATTAACACGTTAGTGCCAATTGACTGACCCACTACAGGTACAAGCGGCCCCTGTATACTCATAGTGGCCGTTGCAGATGCACCATCACCGTCAGCATCTACTAAGGTATAAGTGATCGTTTCACTTAACCCTGCCGACGGTGTCTCAGTGCTCTGGTAGCTGAAGTCACCGCTTTGCATATTGATGGACAACTTAGCATCTGCAGCTGTTACCACAGAGAGCGTTGAACCATTTACAGTCGGCAAGCTTGCTGAGCCGGAGTCATTGCTGATGCTGTTGCCATCGAAAGTGAACGTCACTTCTGTCGCAGTGGCATCTCCAGGAATCTTAATACTCAAGGTAACCTTGGTAATACCCTCACCGCCATCGGCACCGTAACCCGCATTAGCACCACTTAGAATGTTACCGGTAACTGGTGGGATGACGATGCTATCGGCTAGCACTGCATCTAATTGCGACAAATCAGTCACAATAGTGGCGTTCGCTTCAGTGTTTTGCACCCCGTCATAAGCGATAGGATTTAAATGCCCGGCGTTAACTCCAGTACCCATTCCCAGTGCCATTGATTTGATATCGTTAGCTTCTAAGAAGCTTTCCCAAAGCCTTTCCTCAGTACTTTGGATACCGTTATCACGGCTGTTGTCACCCTTCTCATTCTTCAGCTGCTGTTGGTTGCCATCAGAAGCGGTAGGCGAGCCATCTGAGAAGAAATACGACAAGTTCTGCGCACCGCTAATGCTTCCGGCATCATCAAAAGCATCTTGTGCTACGTTTAACGCGGCATCGTAGTTGGTATAGCCCCCTGCAGAGAGTGAGTCTAAGTAGCTGATGGCTTCATCAGCTGCAACCCAGACACTGCCCTGTTTTTCAGAGGTATTACTAAAAGTGACGATACGTACTTTAACATCACCCAAATCATCGTAGCTGCTGATCATCTTAGCCACGGCTTGTTTCGCTAGATCTAAGCGCGATGCTTTATCAGTTCTTCCGTCGCCATTGGCGTTGAGATCCATACTTCCGGATAGATCCAGAACAATCATCAAGTTAGTATCGACCTGAGGCAGATTGATTACTTGCTCGGCGTTCTCGACAAACGGCATATCATCTTCAACGGTTACGGTGAAATTACCGACAGAGGCTGAAGTGTTAGTGCCATCACTGACTGTATAGCTAAAGTTTAAATCGAGTACATCTTCGACACTGTTCGCCGGGTGCTCTAGCGGTGCCAACAGAGTCACTTGGTACTCTGCACTGTGGTTGCCATTGCTGCTGATAACATCAGCGACAGAGACTGTCGCGACACTGCCAGCACTGGTGCTACCGGTAAGTGTCTGTGTATCGGCATCCCAGCTCCAAAGTACGTTTTCGCCACCGGAAGTTATGCCTGTCGGCCCTTCAAGCTCAAATACAAACGGTTGAGAGTTATGCGCATTAGTATCCGCATCACTGAAGCTCAAGCTACCTTTGGCGGTAGCGCTATCAGTCGTATCCGAAGTACCGGCAGTGTCTTTGATACCGCCGCTTAAGCCCTCTTCTGAAACAGTAGTACTAGTGCCTGTTAGGTCACTTGGTGGTGTGCTTAAATCTTTAATCAGTGCCTGAGCCGTAGGCGTTTGACCTTTAATACCCGAAGTATAATCAACTTTCTCAAATTGATTGACATCATTGACCATGTCGATAGTCGCAGTGAAAGTTTCATCATCTACATCCTGATCAACTGTAGTAGGCACGTTAACCAGCACAGAGCTGCTTCCCGCAGTGATCACTAGGTTTTGTGTAACCGCTACATAATCTCCAGCTTCTGCAGTGTCGCTAGCGAAACTAACAGTAACTGTTGTGTTCTGGGCTACTGTCACTGGGTTGCCATCTTTATCTAACAACTGCACAGTAAACTGAGAGGTTTGACCTTCATCAACTGCACCGTTTGAACTGATGACAGCGTAAACAGTGTCTTCAGAACCTGTAGTTGGCTCATCACTGATGACTGTAGTAACAGTATCTGACGCGTTAGTCACGACTTCGTAAGCGTTTAAAACCTCACCGGCGATAGTATCATCACCACCTAAGCTCACTTTGTACTTTTCGCCGTTATCGGCTAAATAGTCATCTTTAGTCTGTACGCTAAATACTTGGTTGATGGTTACAACTTGTGAGCTGTTGGCATAATCAGCCGCGCCTTCAGTTGTTATATCGGCAAAGTTAACACTCACAGTACCGGCTGCTGGGTTGACAATGGTATGTCCATCAGGGTCTACAGCGACTACTTTGTAGTAAGCTATTTCGCCTTCCGTCACTTCACTAGCCGGTAGCTCCTTGCCTGTTGCATCAGTGGCAATCAGTTTTAAGCTTACCGTTTCAGGGGCTTCAGGTGGCACTGGCGGTGTGCCTGGCGAGCCTGCATCGGTGATAGTACCTATGCCCTGTACATCATTGCCGGTTGCGGCTACATTGGCACTTAGGTTGCTCAAGTCGACAGTGAAATTCTCATTGCCTTCTTTTAGGTAGTCATCGTGGATCGGCACTCTAATAACGGTGCTTGTTTGGTTCGCATCAATGGAACCATTACCGTTGTTTACTCCGTAATCTAAGCCTGCAATGGCAGAACCGTCTGCTGTGGCAAAGCTGAAAGTAACAGGCGCGGTGGTCGCATGTGACAAGCTGACAGTGAACTCGAGGAAGCCAGCATCTTCATTAACCATTACATCATTAACGCTGATAGTGGGTGGCGTATCCAAATCGTTGATAGTTGCATCAGCCGATGGGCTCTGGTTCTTAACACCGGATGTATGATCAACTTTCTCAAACTGTCCCTGATCGTTGACACTGTCAATTTTGGCAGTAAAGGTCTCGTTATCATAGTCGGCGTCTTTAAAGGTCTGCACATCGACGACAACGGAGCTGCTGCCAGCCTTGATGGTGACAGTTTGAGTGGTTTTGTTGTAATCACCATTCTCTGCTGTACCGTTGGCGAAACTGACAGTCACTGTAGTGTCTTTTGTCACTGTCACTGGAGCGCCATTATCATCTAAAAGCTGCACTGTAAATTTGGATACATCACCTTCGTTAACCGCACCATCAGAGCTGATTACTGCAAATACAGTATCCTCAGGTCCTTTCGTTGGCTCATCATTGATGGTTGTCTCTACAGCAACGGTTGAGTT
>ASZI01000071.1 GCA_000416315.1 Osedax symbiont Rs2
TCCACTGAGTCTGCTGGGTTTATGCTAGTTTCTTCGCTATCGAGATAACCGGGAGAAAGTTCATTTAATCTGGCTTTTAGTGATTCTATTTCTTCATCGGCACTCAAACTGGCTGCGGCATGCTCCGGCGGCGCAGTGACAAGTGCCGGTTCCGCCTGGCTATAGTCATCCCTATCTCTTTCAGCCAGTAATTTCTCAAACTTATCTGGCCCAGAGTCACGCTCAGAGGGTGCCATATCACGGCTGCGACAAAGCTCTTTCTCAGTAGCTGTATGATCAATCAACTCACTCTGAAAACTATCATCTTCAACTGTTTGCTGAGGGCGGATTGGATTTTTGTCGCTGTTGGCTAAAGTTTGTAATAAATTGTTAACTACATCTTCAGGACTATCGATAGCCGCGTGTTGATTGGTTACCCTATCGGCTGATAAATCTTCATTTAAATCAGCTAGATTCAGGGCAGTTTCAGGCTTAACATTGCTCGGTTGTCGATCGACAGTCACAGGTTCGACTTTCACTTGCTGAACCGTTTCACTCGCTAACTGTGCTTGTTTAATATGGTTAGCTTTTAAGATATCAGGAATATCAAGAGCGACCGGCTCTACTACATTGTAGTTTTGTTCGGTTGTTGAAGGCTGCTGATGGAGTTGTGTCTCTGATAACGCCGAAAAGCCTAATTGAGCATCATCAGCAGCAAAATCTTGATTGGACTGTGCAAGCAGATCTGCAGCTATCATATTATCAGCAGAGGGGAGATCTTCTGGCAGCTCGGTTGCAGTAGTCGACTGCGATGCCGATTGCGATGCTGATAGCGGCTGTGGGGCAAGCTCTGTAACTTCTTCAGGTTGCGTTGCTGTAATGGGCGGCGCTTTTGCTACAGGTTCTGTGCTTGTTATGGAGCTTGGATTTACTGGCTGTTCGCTTATTGCGGGCTCTGCAACAGCTTCGCTAGATACTTGTTGCGCTACTTCAACAACCTTAACCTTCTTAGAAACATCAACCTCTGCATGTTCGGCTTTTTGTAGCTGTTTTTTCTGCTCTTTGGCTGCTGCTTTATCTTTAGGAATGAACACCCTGGCGGTGCCTAAGGGCAATTCAGGATTATAGCCATCGCCCGCCAGATCCGATAGCTTATCGTCTATATCAATTTTTAGTGAATTGCTCTGTGCACGCATTCTGCGCCAGCCATCAATAACAATCAACAATATGACTATTATCGCACCCACTATTAACCATTCACGCAAACCTATTTCCATAGATCTAAATCACCAACTAACTATACAAATTAACATTAACTATAAACCGAAATTGTGCTATTCAACAACTTTATCTATCAACAACTTAACTGGATCAGCCAGTTCTTGCACTTCAAGGACTAAAAGAGCGGACTCAAAATCACCTTTTTCTGCTATAGGCCGACCATTGAGCGAGATTCTAGCACTAACTTCAACCTTTTTCTGCAAAGAAATTTTAGAGCTGGGCATCATTGCCAAGCTGTCATCCAAAACCACCCGCTTTGGCAGCTCAGCAACCGTCAACTTTAGCGCCGCCAAAGGTATTCTACCACCCACTGGCTTTGCAAAAACAAACAACACCGCATCGTCATCTAACTGGCTTTTCAAATTCGCGGTAATATCAACATCGACAACTACTTGCGGTTTATTTACAGCAACCTTTGGCTGCTGACTACCGGTTACTCCTAGCCTCTCGCGCGCTTTAGCTATTCCTGATTTAATCGCATCTGCCGCATTTGGCTGGGCATTTAACAGTGATTTTTCCCAGTAATTGATGGCCATTTGAAAGTTCTGCTGCTCGTAGGCTTCTATTCCCAACAAACCTAGCGACACAACTTCCAAAGCATCCAAGTTCAAAGCGCGCTGAATTTGTTTTTTAACTCTCGCTGTCACTTTGTTATCTACAAAAAATAATGCCTGAGCATATTGACCGACTACGCTGGGAAACTGCTCAGATTGCTGCGGCAGGGACACTAGCACTTGCGCAAAAGCCGTTGCACCTTTGTTAAATTGATTACTGCTCATATAGGCACCGGCCAACATATACCAACCCTCAGGGCTCTCTGGTGCCCGCTCAAGCTCAGCTTCTAATAACGCGATCGCTTGGGCTGCAGTTGGCTTAGTGGCATGCTGTGGTATTTTTTGAGAGTTATTCTGCGCCCAGAACAACTCCTCAGAGCTGCCATATTTGGCATAAAAAGCCAGTGAGATCAACGGCAAAACGATAGCTACCAGCAGAACAATCAATGACTGTCTCTTTGTTACGCGAGCTAGCTTATTAGTAGTATTAACAGACAACCCCTCTGCATCTGTTAAGAGGTTTTTTTCCAACTCCAGTTTTAGCTCTGTATAACTTTCATCATTCAATAACCCCTGCTCTCGCTCCTGATCTAACTCAGATAAACGGTGTTCAAAAATGCCTATATTTTCTTGCTGACGATCTACCTCAACTACGCGGTTATTGTTAGCCTTTATCAGCGGCCAGCAAATAACAGTCATGGCCATTAGTGTTAATACAGTTATACCCAACCACAGTTCAATCATCTTTTTTACCCAATAAATCTTTCATTCTTTGCGCATGAGTTTGTTGTTCAGCAATATCCTGCTGCATTTCGCCGGGCTCCGCTGCAATGCTCTGTGCAGTAGCTGTAGCGCGTGTATCGCCTTTAGCTTTCTTGCGGCTCAATGCCACTCCCACAAACAAGCCGATAAACAACAACACAAAAGGCCCGTACCAAAGTGCATAAGTCATAGGCTTCACAGACGGCTTATAGAGCACAAACTCGCCATAGCGCTCTACCATATATTTTTTTATCTGCTCAGTGCTCTTCCCTTCGTCGACCATCTGATAGAGCCTGTCTTTAAGATCTGCGGCGATTGCAGAATTGGAGCCAGCCAGATTTTGGTTTTGACACTTAGGACAGCGCAGCTCTTCACTGAGCTGACGGAATCTTTTGCGCGCAACATCATTATCGAATTCATAAGTATCTATTGCAGCCGATAGTGTTAGCGAGAGCAACAGCAGGGGCAGTAGTAGCCATTTCATTATAGTTTTGCACTCCAGCCCAAATCTTGCATAATCACTTTAAGCTTTTTCCAGACTTTGTCATTCACCTCACCTACGTGCCGGTATTGAATCACGCCCTGGGTATCAACAACGTATGTTTCAGGTGCGCCATAGACGCCTAAATCCAGGCCTAAGCCACCTTTTTCATCGTAGATATTAAAGATATACGGGTCCTGATAACGCTTTAACCACTGTAATGCCTTGCCGCGCTCATCTTTGTAGTTAATACCCACTATCTCTACGCCCTCAGTGCTGGCGAGTTTGTTTAAAAATCCGTGTTCCCTCTTGCAGGTGGGACACCAAGTAGCCCAGACATTAACTAATCTGACTTTTCCTTTTAAACTCTGCTCGCTGAGCAATTGCTTTGCATCACTCACACTTGGCAAACTAAAACTGGGAAATGCTTTGCCAATCCTTGCCGAGGGCAATTCAGTTGGATTCAGGCTTAAGCCTTTGACAAACAATACGCCTAAAAGAACGCAAATCCCCAGAGGTATAAATAATAAAATACGTCGCATGTTTTGTTTTTCCTATCCAGCTTGAGCGCTTAAATTATTTTTTTTGACACTGCGGTATCTGCGATCAAACAGCGTCAGGAATCCGGCAAACATCATTAGAACTCCTCCGAACCAGACCCAGCGCATGAAAGGTTTATACTGCAACCTGACTGCCCAAGCTCCCTGAGCCAGCGGCTCACCTAAGGCCACAAAGATATCAGCAGTCAGACCTGCGTCTATGTCCGCTTCAGTCATCATTGTGCCGCGCGCAGGATAAAAGCGTTTTTCCGGATACATAGTGTCAAAGTACTTTGAGTTTTTATGCACTACAACAGTACCTACATCCCCACTGTAGTTAGGACCTATTAACTTTTCAGTCCCTTTAAACTCGAATTGATAATCTCCCAGTGTCACAGTATCACCTGGCAGCATGCGCACATCTCGCTCTTCACTGTATGTGGCCACCAGCGCTACTCCAACCAAACTGACGACTACCCCTAAGTGGGCAATTTGCATCGCCAGATAGCTTATCGACAGTTTCTTCAGAGCGGTCCATTTATCAGTTCTATGACGTACTTTCGCCGCCACATCTTGAATTAAACTAGTGACTACCCAAAACGCCAACACCAGCGCTAAAGTCGCTTTAAAAACAAATTCACTATTAAACAGATAAGCGGCCAATACTCCGGCTACCACAGCCACCAGCAGCGGCTTTATCAACTGTTTAAGCAAGTTTTTGAAATTATTTTTCTTCCAGCGCAACAGAATTCCGATGCCCATAAAGAATGCCAGTAACAAGCTAAAAGGCACAAACAGCGCGTTAAAATACGGCGGTCCGACCGACAGTTTTCCATGCCCTAAAGCGTCCACTACCAACGGATAGAGGGTGCCGATAAACACCATCGAGCAAATAATCACTAAAACGACGTTATTGATCAGCAGGAAAGTTTCCCTTGAGCACAAATCAAAACTGGATTCACTTTTCATGTCATAAGCTTTAACGGCATACAGCAGCATTGAGCCGCCGACAGTAATAGCCAACAACACCAAAATGAAGGCACCGCGCTCTGGGTCTGCTGCAAAAGAGTGTACTGAAGTGAGCACACCGGAGCGCACCAAAAAAGTACCTAACAGACTCAGTGAGAAAGTAAATATAGCCAACAGCAAAGTCCAGCTTTTAAACAGTCCGCGCTTTTCTGTTACCGCCAGTGAATGCACTAACGCAGTACCAACCAACCAAGGCATAAATGATGCATTTTCCACCGGATCCCAAAACCACCAGCCTCCCCAGCCAAGCTCATAATAGGCCCACCAGCTGCCCAGTGTAATTCCTATGGTAAGAAACGCCCAGGCGGCATTGGTCCATGGCCGAGTCCATCGCGACCAGGCAACATCCAACTTACCACTCAACAACGCCGCTATGGCGAAGGCGAAGGCCACTGAGAAACCTACATAACCCATGTACAGTAATGGCGGG
>ASZI01000072.1 GCA_000416315.1 Osedax symbiont Rs2
TGTGATCGATTAGCACCTTCAATAAATCGTTTCATATCAACTCCCCAGAGAACTATCTGTTGGAGTATATCTTATAAGACGTTTTCACACAGTCTGGGCCAAATGCAGACATTTCACTTCTACTTTTGAAGTCAGTTAAAAAGGGGAGGATTACCGTAAGTCTTAAATGATTAATGCTCTTTGCAGAATAAGCTGTTTTTAGGGGCAATCAGTCTCTGGCCAAATAGACTTGGATGCTAACTCTAAGTTAAAGTGGGGCGTAAGATTGATATTGCTTCGATATGTATTGATTTCTTATTTTCTTAATTTCGCCCCCTTCTTCCATCTTCTTCAAGGATTCAGTGATTTTTGTAACAAGGTTTTCATGTTTCGAGTGTAAATAATGATATCTACTTCCCGTTGCTAACGGGGGTTCCAGTATCTTAATTCCTCTAAGCTTCAACTCCTTAATTTGCGCTACCCCACCTAGGCGAGACATTAAAATCACATCGACTCTTCCGCGATCCAATATTGAAAGAAGCTGTTCCTGTCTATCAACTACTAGTGTATTTAAGCCCTTCGTTAATCTTTCAGAAATTTTGACACCCCTTCGTATTCCTATCTTGTAGGGCTTCAAGCTTTGCGGACTGTTGACAGTAAATTCCACATTCTTCGTGAATACAACTATATCCACAAAATTAACGGGGACAGGAACCATAATTAAATTTGAATATTCCTCATTGATTCCTTTTGAACGCATAACTTCCCCGTCTGTCTTGCCTGAGTTTGAGGATCGAAGTGCTCTTTTTCCAGGTTGTTTTATTATCCGAATTTGAATTCCAATTCTTTGGTATGCCTTTCTTAAGACTTCTTCTGAAATTGCAACAACAGGAGCCTGTACACCTGAAAATACTAAAGTGGTTTGTGCATTAACAGATGTAGCAATTAAGATACCAAGCAACGACAATGCGAAATTACGCATATTGTTTTTCCTTTTTAGATACTAGGTCGATTGGAACTAGGCCCTTATGTACCATTCGCGTTAAAGTCGCATCATACGGCTCAAGCCCTTCTATGGTCAATATTACCGACTCATCCATAAGTTTTTTATAGTAGTAAGCTCTTAATATTCTAGCCGCGTATTTGGTTTTAAAAGGACTTCACCTGGCCCTTTAAAATGTTTAGAGAACTGGGGACTTATCAGGAGACACTTTCACTGCTACTTTTACTTTAATTCTAAAGGGGAGGATTGCCAGCTAATCCTTACTGTTCTCTGAAATTAACTCCCAAATATACATTTTCTTTTTTTACTTCAGATAATGCTTTGCTAAATCTCTTGGCTAATCTGGGATAGATTGCAGAAAAATAAGTGTAAACTTTGAGCGTGGTCATTGGAGGGTAGATCTTATGGATTGAAGTACTTTCTAATTTTGTTGATTGTAAGGTTTCTCTGATGGAAAAAGGATCCGAAACAAAAACATCTGCCTTTTTAGCATGCAAGAATCTGACAGCTTGCTCAATTGTATTTACTGCATGGGTATTGTGATCAGATAAGTATTTATTAACGAATGCGAACCCCCTAATAGTGACTATTTTATAAGGCTTCAAACTTTCCCAATCTTTAATGTTGGAATTTTCGATAGTTGTATATGCGTTGAAAGGTGTCTCAGCAATCGGCTCATTTACCTTAATAGCTTCTGGGTTAGATAAACCATATGACGTAGTTCTGTATAGTTCAGCATGAATAGCGCCCACTCGGAGCATTAATTCAGCTCTCTTTGGTGGGAATACTTTTAATTCAATTTCCAATCCCATTTTCTTTGCAATCTGTTGGAGCAAAGCTTTTGACTGCTTAAATGTTTGGCTGCTTTCGTGTATATCGTTGATAGCAACTATCATTTTCTCAGCAGCAAAACTAGGTTGTGCGAGAAATGCTATTGATAAAAAAAGAAATTTCACGACTATATTCATATCGAAATCGTACTCTTTCTTATCTCCAGTAAATCAGAGAACAGTGTTTGTGTTGCAAATAATGAATAGATGATGGCATTTATTTCAAAAAATGTATATTTGAACTTGAATAGAATAAGTAGGGCTATCAAAGTAAAAAATCAACTTGGGATTGACCTCCAGGTTTGAGTGTCTAGGGCTCAAACCCTGCGACTGCCGGTAATAATCGACCATTTACTTTATCTACCTGTTTGCCCACAAATACGCCATTTAAGCCAGCAACAATAAGGTCGTTGTCCTTAACTTTGGAATCCCCCGTGCTCAGTAGAAGATCCCCCTCTTAGTTGAACATAGCCGCCACTATAGCTTCAGGTGCGTCTTCCTGCATCAGATGGCCTGAATCTGCAACAGATGTTAGCACTCCATTGGTAAGCAGATTTGCCAGTTTCTGACCTTGCGAAATAGGTATCCACTCATCTTTTTCACCCCACAAAATACGAACAGGGGTTTCCATTGGCGTATAAAGCTTCTCTATTTCATCAGTATAGTGCTGATCCATCTGTGCAATCTGACGGTAAAATGCCCCCTGACCTTCGCGGCCTTGCCAAGGTGCCATATAAATTTTAATGGACTCTTCACTGAGCTGAGAGTATGCGGAGCTCTGCAGGTATACACGAAGCAATGCATCATGCGCATAGCCGGGTAAGCCCGAAAATGCCTCTTCAAATTTTCTAACATGGCCGACAAAGGGTGATCCCCATGGAGCCACGGCAACAGGGTCAATGATGGTTAGCCGAGAATAACGAAAACCATTCAAATAGTAAGCCCGCAACGCAGTAGTCCCGCCAAAATCATGGCAAAGCACTTCAGGTCTGGTGAGGTCCCATTCTTGAAGCAGCGCTGTTAGCAATTTATTTTGCACCGCCAGTGATACATCCTGACCATCGCGTTTCTCTGAAAGTCCATAACCGAGCAAATCGAAGAAATATACTTTCCACTTATTCGCCAACAACGGCGCTATTTTGCGCCAAACTTGTGAAGAAAACGGGGTTCCGTGAATAAGAACCAGAGGCTCACCACCACCGATACTCCCCCATGCGATTTGCTGACCTTCAAATTGGAAACGCTCTGATAACTTAAGCATTGAAAACTCCTTGGTTAACCTATAAAATTCAATAATAGGTTACTAAATCAGCCAGTATATAACAACCGTTTATTTTATTTAATAGGTTACTTCATGTCATTATGGAACCAGGATGCGTTCATTGGAGGGCATCCCGCCATCGATTTCGCAAACACTGTCGAAGATCAAGATAAACTAAGAGAGACAAGTCGTATCTCCGATTGGGTAAATTTTTTAGGATGGGCGAAAGCTTGCTCGATCTTCAACAAACAACAAATACATGCCCTGGAATATCAAATACAACAGATCGATATACCTAGACTACTCGAGAATATTCACGAACTCAGGGAAACGCAATACGCTGCCCTTAGCTGTATTGTATGGGGGAAAATAAAACCTAATGTTGCAATGCAAACACTAGAAGCAGGTATAAAAACTGCGATTAGTAACTCGTATTGGGTCTTAGAAGAAACGGGTTATAAATGGGCACCCAATATGGATAATCCTCGCTGGGTGATTGATGTACTGACGCTGTCAATCGAAGACCTGTTGCGCTTTGAAGACATTACTAAACTTAAAGAATGTGGACGTTGCACATGGATGTTCCTGAATAAAGGTAGAGGAAGGGGTCGGCAGTGGTGCAATATGAGCACATGCGGAAATCGGGCGAAATCTGCATCTTTCAGAAACCGTCAGCAATAGTAGTGGTATCTGCCATTTACCACTAAAACAGTCGTTGTCATTATGTACCCAATCACTTTTAGCAGAGAATTAACAGACCTACAATTTAATGCGCATCATACAAATCTTGATCAGTGGAGGGAAACGGCCCAGAGCAGACCTGCTAGCCCAACAGCTAGCTATGATCCCATAACACTCATCATACATTGACCTGTAGTTTGTTTTTCTATGTACCTGATCAGTGCTTCACCCGCTGTTTATGTTTTTTTAAAAACTAGGGGTGACAACAATCCTGCCACAGAGGAATCAACGCTTCGCCCTTTTATAAATATCTGATAGTGTAAAATACAATACTACCAACCGCCGATTGTCAGTGATGCCCTGAGGTATATAAGCGTCAATTTAGCAGTCCAAAATAGCAATTATCAACCGCTTGGAAACGACAGCTCGGTGTCATAGCTTTGCCGTTACCCGGGCTAATTTTTAAGCGGCAAATTAGCGATGACAACTGTCGGCCAAAAGCTGCCATGTTTTGATATCAAATCCACAATTTAATTTTCTTTGTATATTATCAGTCCACCCATAAGTGCCTGTTCAGCGGTTGTTTTCCTCGATGATGGCACACTCTGTCACAAGGTGATATCCTCGTTTTCTAGTATATTAAGATGGATATTACTAAATGATATTGCGCCATAAACTTGTAGATAGTAACCCTGATAAGAATCCACCCCTTGTAAGATAGAAAGCACTTTTTACATGAAGGCGGTGATTTGAATTTAGTGATTACCTCCTTTACCTAAATGAGTCGGCGCACTATTAAACTGTCAGAAATTTATTCAATTGAGGTCATAGTCCTAAATGGGAAATTTAATTCGTTTTATGCAGATGTATTCAACAGGAAAACTAGTTCTTGTATTATTTTTGTTGACGATGACTGTGTATTCGACAATGTTATTTTATTCTATCCCAGCGGTCACGGAATTTTCTCAAGAATTCCCTATATTCGATTTATCCCCCTCTGGATATTCATTTAATTATGCCAATGAATTACTCCATGCATTGGGAGAAGAGGGTCGAAATTTATACTTAACAACTCAATTACCTTTAGATTTTATATATCCTGGCTTATTTTCAATAACTTATACACTCATGCTATTTTGGCTCTTTGGTAAAACATGCAATAGAAACTCTAAAATTTACTATTTTTCATTTGTACCATTTTTAGCTGGAATTTTTGATTATGCTGAAAATATCTTTATTATCAAAATGCTTAACTCATTTCCGGAACTACAAGTAACGACTGTTAAAATTGCGAGCTTTTTTACTCTTCTTAAAAGCAGTTTTACTATGTTTTTCTTTATTTTGTTAGTTGTCGGTTTTTTACTGTTACTTAAACAAATATTGCCAGGCTTGCGCAGATAAAGTTGGCTAACAAGTCACAAAAAAGATTATTAACAGTTGGTTCTCCCCCTTTTGGGGCTTATTTTAACCGACTATACTACCCTCCTAGTGAACGTTAATTTCTATTTTCTATATGTCTTTAATGTGTCTTCAGCACACCCTACTAAATTTTTTAATAGGAGTAAGTATGCAAAAAACGTATCTTGAAAAGCTGCTGATTGGAGCTGCTCTATTATTTTCAGTTCCTCAGTTTGGTTTCGCTTCAGATATGGGAAATGGCCCTGCTGGATTATCCGCTTGGTTTGTCGGGACAGTAATTGCTTTAATAATATCGTTCTTATTTTCGTGCACTAGAGACGAACTAGGAGCGCTTCATGGGTTCAATTTGAAAAAATTTATTCTTGTGTTAGGAATTCAAATGCCAATCGTTTTTATTATTGGCGTCGTAGCAATCGTTATATAACTTGTCTTGGAACAAAAGTACATATGGTAATCCTCCCATTTTTAATGGATGCTAAAAGCAGTGAGCGATTCATTTAGTTCACATTTTCAGTTCTTTACCGGGGTGTTATTTCCTGATTTCAAACGGTAACTACGTGCCAATCCTGCGCTTCGCCAGCGCTTAACCAATGACTGACTATAGTCGGTATCGTTCACTTGCAGACATTCAATTTCTGCTATTACCTCAGCGAATAAGGGCAGGATCGCCCTGTTAGGATTGATGGAATATACTAAAAATACCGTTATGGATCTTTTGGAGGCATAATCTTACGCAATGGAATAGGGTGGGACATGACAATCGAGGTCCGTGTTTCACCATAGATATTGATAGATTCAACAAAGCTTTCTAAATGCCTTAAGTCCTTTGTAACTACTCGTAAAACATAAGAATCTTGACCCGTCACATGCAAGCATTCCAATACTTCAGGCAGCTCTCTTAACATTTTTATAAATCGAGCTTTTTCTGGTTGCTGTGCTGTCATACCTATTATAGCTGTAACGCCGTAGCCTATTACTTCAGGGCTAACGATCGCTCGATACCCTTCTATCACACCTGCTTCTTCTAATCTTTTTAATCGCTCAGAAGTTGCGGGCAATGATAAGCCTACTTCGCTAGCCAGCGCTTTTAATGAAACCCGACCATTTTTTTGCACTTCATTGATTATCTTCCAAGACAGCCTATCTATATTCATAATTTAATCCTATTTCATATTTAACCTTATAATTTTAGTTTATTTTACAAACAACCTAAACTAAATTATTTAACGTTCCGTCTCTAGTTGATAAAATAGCGACTGTTAATTTTTAGGACGAGGAATTATTTTGGATATTATTTTACTGCTAAAAGCTGCTGTTATTGGTTTATCTATTGCAGCACCTGTCGGTCCTATTGGACTTTTATGTATGCAGAGAACTTTGAATGGAGGACTAAAAGTAGGCTTTGCATCAGGTCTTGGAGCTGCATCTGCAGATACAATCTACGGAGCTATTGGAGCCTTTGGTCTTACCGCTATCACTCAGCTATTTACCTCTATGGCTACCCCACTAGCCATATTGGGCGGAGGCTTCTTAATTTGGATGGGGATACAATTATTAAGAACTCAAGTGCAAAAAACTACCAGTTCGAGTACATCAAGCGTAAGTATTTTCAAATCTTTCATTTCGACGCTGGCATTGACTTTAGCTAACCCTATGACAATTGTGTCCTTTATTGCTGTATTCTCTGCCCTGAGCGCGAGTGTTACTCTGAGCTACGACTCAGCCACGACCATGATAATTGGTATATTCATAGGCTCTGCCATATGGTGGCTTATGTTATCTGGGCTTGTGTCACTTATAAGGCACAAAATTACTGCATTATTTATGTGTCGAATAAATAAATGTGCCGCAGTGGTGCTGTTGGCATTCGGTTTTTGGCAGCTCTTAAGAGAAGCAATGAATTATTATTACGCTTAAGTGTGGTGATCAACAAAAACTAGCGGCAGGTGAAATCGCGCTTTAAACCTTTGAG
Organism: Osedax symbiont Rs2; assembly: GCA_000416315.1. Lineage (GTDB taxonomy): Bacteria > Pseudomonadota > Gammaproteobacteria > Pseudomonadales > Balneatricaceae > Rs1. The sequence continues at coordinate 7,146 of ASZI01000072.1, forward strand.
ATAAATTACAAAAAATTTGTTTTAGGGGCTGGTTTGCCCGCTTAAATAATCCGGTCGTCAATTAACTGGATACATCGTTAGAACTGAAGGTCAAATTTACAACATCGGTGCGACAAGCACTGCAACTGTACAACCTGGTTCTCAATAAAGGAACAGGCCTTTCATTGCAAAAAGCCTGTTCCAGTAGCCGACCCAAACTAATTCTGGGATAGCAAAATTTTTCTATCCTAAACAGAAAGCTCCCTTTTCAATTCATCTTTATTGATTTTATTCTTGTCACTTTGCACCAGCGGCAAAGAGCGTTTGTAAATAACCCGACCCGGAATCATATAGGAAGCCAGATGCTTCTTCAGCTCAAATAAAATCTCTTCGCCAGATATCTCACTCACCGCTGAGTAAACCATCACGATTTCTTCTTCGATCAATTCATTTTGTATACCAAATACCGCACATTGCTCAATCTGCGTGATGTTTTTGGCAACAACAGATTCAACCTCGAAGGGTGATACCCTATACCCCCGGGTTTTGATCATGTCATCATGCCTTGAGACGAAGTACAGATAACCCTCCTCATCTCGGTAGACATAATCACCAGTGGCAACCACAATCTCATCTGTTAGCTGACCTTGTAGATCAATGATGTCTTTGAGAATTTGTACAGATTTAAATCGTTGTGCATTCTGTTCCGGTGCATTCCAAAAACCTTTGTAGATGTAACCTCCACGATGAATTAATTCTCCTACTTCGCGTACTCCACACTCCTTCCCTTCTTTGTTGAGTACATAGAGCTCAACGTCGGGAATTGCCTTACCAATTGAATCAGGCCGAATCTGTACTTGTGATGGATCCAGATAAGTAGAGCGAAACGCCTCAGTAAGACCGTGCATAGAATAAAAATCGGCTTCTTTAAAAGTATTTTTGCAGTCTTTTATCATCTTGGCGGTGACATTTCCCCCCGAGGAAGTAATAGTTTTTACTGAATCAAAAAGTTCTGCACTGGGAATGCGCTCCCCGTCATCAAACATCTGTGAAATATTAACGGGCATCAGCGGCAGTACTGTTACTTTGTCGTTAATCAGATGATTAAAGAAGTCTTCCGGAAGTATAAATCGGTGCAGTGCCAGTGTGGCTTTTTTATACAAGCTACAGAAGACCTGGTTTAACCCGTAGTCGAGGTTACAAGTCAATAGACCCGAGATGACGTCAGTCTCGTCTAGTTTCAGGTATTGAGAGACAACCCGGGCAGAATCGATTAAGTTACGATGTGAAATAACGATGCCTTTTGGTGTGCCTGTCATACCAAATGAATAGGTGATCAGCGCATTGTTATGACCGTTAATTTCACAACTATAAGGCTTGTTGTAGTACTTATATATCTCTTCAAATGAAGCCTTTTCCCTATTGGTCGTCTCATAGGAAATGATATGCCCATCGAAGCCGATTTCTTCTACGCTCTCTAGTTTGAGTTTATCGGTAATGATGCATTTAATGTCACAATCATTAATGATGTACTCGACTTGCTCCGACTTAAGCATCTTGGTCAAAGGTACCAAAATGTAGTCAGTCGACAAAACAGCCAAAATAGCAACAACTTGTTCTATGCCTTTATTCGAATAGATACCTATACGACTACGCTTTGGAAAATCTAACTCCCTGAGATAAAAGGCCACTTGATTGACTTTACTGTACAGTTGCGAATAGCTGATACTTTCATTGTTAAACACTAATGCGGTTTTATCACTATGGGTACGCACCGCCTTATCGAGCAGTGATCTAATGCAGTTAATTGACATAACTAGTCTCCTTTTAGTCCCAGCGTCCAAATATCGTAATTGCTATCTAGCACGACTACCGGTCGATGTCCCGAGGTTAGTATTTTCTTATAAAAAAATGCGATAATATTTTCAATCTCTTCTTTAGTGAGAACTTTGGTGATGCCCCCGGTTAATACAAAAGAGTTAATGGTGAGAAGTTTAAGATTGATATAAGCTTTTTTATAATGCGATATTTTGCATAACACCAAAAAAATCGCCAACTGCATCAATATCTTGGTGGCTTTCTGGCTTTGCTCGTTAAAGATATTCTCGGTTACCTTCAGGTGCATCAACAGTTCGTAAACGAACTCATTATTTTTTGCTGTAAAAATCAGAGATTGCTTGGATTTAAAGACACCAAGCTTTTTAAATACCAACCGGTCAAACTCATTTTTAGTGACTATATTTTCATCAACTAAATCTTTTGAGTAGTGAATATCGGTAGTCGCTCCGCCTATATCGAGCAAGATAAACGGATTAACCACTGAGTATCGCGCGTCGATCTCAGGCAGCGCCTTATTGACGATATAAGGGGTGGGATAGATTCGATTGGCGGTAATATCATACAAATTTTTGATATCTTCCTTTCCTTCGATATCTTGCTGGTACAAGTTTGTCAGGTACTCTTTAAGGTAGTCTTCGACGATATGTAACTTGTTATCAATGACGTTAGGCAATATCACAAGGTTCGAAATTTTTTCCTTGATTATCGGTGCATCCTGCTCACTACCGACAAACACAATATTCGAATAGCTGAGCTTGGCGAGGTAACTGTACAAATTATCGGTGAACATACCAGTACATGAGTCTATGCCGCCCACTATGATCACTACATCAACCAAATCACTGGGAACAGAGTACTCCTCAATATTCTGATAGAGGATAGTATCTATAATGTTTATGCCAGAGTTGAACGCGATATTGGTGGCATACTTCAATGAGTATGTGTTGCTTACACCGATAATCAGTGTATTTAAACCGCCGTTTGCAGAAGAGCAGATATACACATCGTCTTTATCAAAACTCTGTATAGTATCGCCACAGCGGTGGAGCAAATCATCCAGGATATCTTTGTTGAAGTCTCTGAAATACTGCTCAATGCTGTCCTGGTTACTGACCTTAAAATAGGTACTGCCTACATCAATCAGCAATGTGTTGTCTTGCTGGCTCATTGCATTATTCCTATATCACGCACAATATCGTTGACGATACTGGTGGTATCTTTTGTTAAGTCACACTGGGATTTTTCATATTCATAACAGCGATCTGGAATAGGCACGTTGCCGCGTTTGATGATTCTGATGTTTTTCTTGGCATCACGTATGGTAATCATCTCGTTGTGATTGATAATATGCGGTGAAAAAGGGACATCAATAATACCATTTTTGATCGAATTAAAGACCTTACGCCACAGCGTGTCCGCTGGATCATTGAACACCGCCTCCATAATGGCTTCAACTTCCAGAGTCAGAATCTCTTCTTCCTCCTCATCGACCACCTTTGGTAAGCCATTGAGTATGCCAAGCGTATACTGTGTATTGGCCACGGTTTTGGCATTGGCTTCCTTGGTGGGAATACCAACGGCCTCTTCGCGGGTTTTAGTAATTATTTTGTCCGCCCCAACCATTGCGGCTATCACCGTTGACATATTGATTAATTGTTCGGCGTAATCTCTGTTGCTGGGGAAAGCCCCCATCCACTGATGATAGACTAAGTGTATCGCCGCATCCCCACAGCCTATTTGCTCGGCATAGGATTTAGCCAGTTTCTTGATCACAGCACCAGTAACTATATCTTGAATCATTGAGCCGTTTTGAGCGAAAGAGACAGAGAAAGACTTAACCCCCTCCTCCAGCGAAAGCAACATCTCTAGCAGTTGGATAACGATAGTAATAGCAGGCGGTACTAAAGTCGCAGTCAGCGGCCCAAAGGATTCGCGGTTGATAGGTTCATTTAACTCTGAATAGTTGGCGCACACCCGCTCCACATATTTCCAATACAAAAATGCTTTATCTAGCGGGAAATTCTTCGAATAGGGTAACAGGTAAGTAATGGGGCCTCCCTCAATCTCAAAGATACCAGAGGCGATGGCAGTTTCAATCAGCAGCCTGGCATCGGGCGTCCCGTGCCGCAAGCTCACAGGCTTATTGAAGTGAGTGACCATCTTGCGAGTGGTCCGGTAACCATGGTTGACCAACGGATAACCATTGAGCATATCTACATCGTTTTCCTCGCTCAAGCGGAGCATTTTTCTGGCTGTCGCATAGTCATTTAGACGGGTATTTGAATCAATCGTTAATGGCAATACATCAACATTTGCCTCAACAAAAAATTCATTCAGAGCGAACTGCTTTTTATAAGTAGGAAAGCCACCACGCGGCTGAACCAGCATTTTGTCTTTGTTCTTAAAACGGTGCGATATGAACAGATCTTTGCTGGCATTTTTTACAAATTCAGTTACCTCGGCGAAATCAAAGGTATCAACGAACTCATTGTTGAGTATTATTTCTCTCTCTTCTTGCAGCAAACTCATTTTTTGTTTCTCTGTTGGATAAATTCTTCAAGGGAGTCTAAACCTGTATTGAGATCAACTTGGTGGCAGACCAAGTCAAAGCCATAGTTTTTATACTTAGGCACAATGTCTTCAGCGCTGCCACTGCCGACCACTAAATTGCCACCTATCATCATAATTAGATTGTCTAAATCCTTGTATTTGGCTTTAAGGAGTTTAACTTCCCTGCCCCAACCCTCAGCTTCGCCGTTTAGCGAAGAGATCAACAAAATTTCAGCACCTGTTTCCACTGCAGCATCAAAAAACTCTTCCAAGTAAGTATTGACGCCCAGATTAAACACTTCAAAGCCCCTGGCCCGCAGTGAGAGATCAATCAGTCGATTGGCAACAACGTGGATATCGTTACCGACAACACCTGTGACTACCTTCATATAATCATTATGTCCGAAATATTAAAAACGCATGATAGCAAAAGATTTTGTAAAAAAACGGCTCTTCAATGATAGAATCATGCGTTAAAAACGAAAAAAGGAAATATTTATGCCAAATTATACAGCCGACATCTGTGATGAGCATAGTAAAAAGACATCTGTGCTCGGTGCTGGCTACAAAAATTATGGTGGAGCGGATAACTGCCAAGGTCAAATAGTCACCGTAAAACTGCAAAAAAACAATTCGGCACTGATCAAACTACTTAGGGATGAAGACGGTACAGGCAAAGTCGTGGTAGTTGATGTAGACAAAGAATACTACGCGGTAGTTGGCGAAAACTTAATGAAATTTGCCCATCAAAATAACTATTCCGGCATCATAGTCAATGGCTACATTCGAGACACTTACCAGATAAAAGATATCCCGGTAGTGCTATATGCACTGGGAACTTGTCCGCGTAAATATATCCCCGTTACTGAAGGTGAAAGAGATATTACACTCAGATTTGGCGGCATCGACTTTAATAACGACGAATACCTATATGCTGATGGCGACGGTGTTATTGTCTGTGCAAAAAAGATCGTATAAAGGGCAATGACTCTACCGTTAATAGTCTTAATAAAACGCCGTTAAAACGAATAACGGCGATTTTTAATACTTAGCTATTTTGTTTATAAAACTTTAGCTATTGATTCTGTCAGATAATCTATATTGCTAGTCGCCAGTCCTGCGACGCTAATTCGACTAGAACCTACCACATAGATACTGTATTCATCTTGCAGATGTTGTATCTGGTCACTATCAATACCCAGAAACGAGAACATACCGTTTTGTCTGGCGATAAAGCTAAAATCGCGCGTTACCCCTTTTTCAAGCAGCTTTTCAACCAGCAATTGGCGCATACCGCCAATACGATCTCGCATCTCTTTTAATTCAACATGCCACTGATCAGTCAACTCTTGCGAGCAGAGAATCGTTTCTACTAGTGCTGCACCGTGGGCCGGAGGCATAGAATAATTAACCCTTACCACGTTTATCATTACCGCAGCAATTATATCAGCGGCAATAACACTCTTACCTATAATCGAGCAAGCGCCGATTCGGTCTCGATACAAACCGAAATTTTTCGAACAGGAGCTACAAATAATCATCTGTTCGACAGTATCAGCCATCAGACGTAGGCCGAAGGCATCCACTTTAAGCCCCTGACCGAAGCCCTGATAGGCAATATCAAGCACTGGAGTAAAGCCGACATCTTTACTGAGTTCGGCGACTTGCTGCCATTGCTGCGGGTTTAAGTCCATACCACTTGGATTATGGCAGCAGGCATGTAATAGCACAGCGTCACTTTTAGGGATTTGCTTGAGTGCTTCAATCATCGCATCAAAGTTCAGTGACTTATTGACGTAATCGTAATAAGGGTAGGTTTTTACATTCAGTCCCGCAGCTTTGAAAACGCCCTGATGGTTCGCCCAAGTCGGATCACTTACCCAAATTGTCGCCCCAGGTTTACCTCTGTTTATCAATTCAGCTGCTATGCGCAACGCACCTGTGCCCCCCGGAGTCGAGACAGTGCGAACGCGGTTTTCACGTATTACCTGATGGTCACCTAAAATCAACTGAGCGATTTTTTCATTGTACAAAGCAGAGCCTGCTGAGCCTAAATAGGCCTTACTAGACTCATTTTTAATACGATAATCTTCAGCAATTTTTACACAATTTAAAACAGGAGTATTACCGGCCTCGTCTTTGTAAATACCGGGACCCAAATCAATTTTATTAGGGTTACTATCAGCTTTGAATTTAACCGACAACCCTAAAATGGGATCTGCAGGTGGTTGCTGTAACTGAGAAAACATAAGAAATGGTACCTTTTAAATTGCTAAATTTCGTTTATATGATTTTAGAAACTAGCGAGTGTTGGATCACTCATAATTTGGGTGGGTTATAAACACATCACCGCTTGCCAAGTCTTCGTTCCTTCAAATCAGCCGGTTATATTATTCCTTAATCGCTTTGCCGTACAGTGTTTAAGGTTATCGCGATAGATTTATCGGCTGTGCGTTTTGCTGCCACTGTCATCATGACAATCATTTATCAAAGCCTTATAGTTGCTTAACAGTATCAGTTTTAACTTGCCTGGATATCCCCTGCACCATGCTTTGAATCTTTAAAATTACAGGGAATCTTATTTAGGCCAATAAATGGCTTTATCTCCTGTCGATAAGCTCATAATAAAATGGATCATCGTCCCTCCATGCTGAAAGCCGTATTACATAAGAAGGTAAAATTAAGTTAAATAATAAATTGCTTACCTGTACAGAACAGGATCGGAATCCTACGACTCTGGTATTACTGTAGCCTCTATTCCCTTGATGCGATAAGAACAAAGAGCATTATTTGTCAAACCTAAACAACACGTCCAAAAGCTACAATCTGTGTGCTTATGGAGCACCTTTTCATTATTTTCAATTCAGATAATTACCTGCTGCTGTTTACATATGTTGGATATACTCATTTTATTGGATCACAGAAGTCAGGTCTTCAGCTTGGAATAATACTAGCCTGTACTGAGTTTAAGAGGATCAACCCATAATATGGTGGCGCGTTAACAACGAAGGTTTTATGGCGTTGCCAAATAAAACAGTGCATGAGCAGGCGTGGAAGCTGTTGGGATAATAGCTCAATGGATCGATTTTTTAGAAGTTTAAGCCAGATGGGGAGCGCAAGTAGGTTACTACTCTTTGACTGAAGCTGAGCATGGTGTAGTGAATTATTGGCTATTACAACCAAGTCAGGCCTCACACGCATGACGATGGTTTGGCACCAAATGAGTCAGAGAAAAGATATTGGCTTAAATACAAATCCGTGGCCAGTTTTACTTGACCACTACCTATCAAGTGAAAAAAAGGGTTATAGATATCAACAGATTCTTAATTATTCAAGGTGTATTGGTAATGAAGTTAACTAAAAGGACGCAATGGCTATCAATTTCTAAAAATGTCTACACACTGACAAGTGCAACCTAGTACTAGAACTGATTAGTTGGCATATGTAGTGTGGTATCAAATTTACAGCCTCAAAAAAAGTCAACATCCTCATTTTCTTTTTTTACCTTTATAAGCCCTTCTGCTACCAAGTCCTCATAAAAAAAAAGTTTATTTCTACCATTATCCTTGGCGTAGTATAGGGCTTGGTCTGCTTTGCCAACAATGTCACTTGGAACAAAATACTTATTTTGTATCTTTGTCGCTCCCAAGCTGATAGTAACTTTCCCAACCTGCGGAAAGACAAAACTCTCCATGGCGACTCTGAACCTCTCAAATATTTTTTTAGCTTCCCCTTGATTGCCAACCTTTATTATTACAATAAACTCCTCACCTCCATACCGAAATAACAAATCAACAGGCCTGAAGGTTTTCTTCATGATTTGTGAAAGCAATAACAGCACTTCATCTCCATAAATATGACCGAGGGAGTCATTGATTTTTTTAAAGAAATCAATATCGATAATAGATAGCCAGTATTCACCGTTGGAACTCTCTTCTCTTTTTTCTGTTCCAGTGTAAGTCTCTACTTCAGATGGGAATGAAATTAAACCTTGAATTTTGGTGATGTTATCGTCAAAAGTTTTTCTGTTCAGCAAGCCTGTTAGTTTATCTTTTTGATTCTCTTCTAGTAATGAGTGAAAATTTTCTGAAATACTTAATAGGCTGGTGACAATCAAGTTCTCCGATTTAGACAATTCATGCGTAAGTGTTACGGATAGATAGCCAATGGTACGGCCAAGCGCCGAAATTGGATAAAAGGTAAGAAAATTATTTCCTGATTTTGTGCTGTAAACTCTACCTGTAGATTCAATCCAATCTATAGCACTGCTTAATGTGACCGGAATATCAATATCTTCGAAGTGAATTTCCCTAGCTTCATCCGTGCGTTTGATTCCGCCATTTATTTGGGTCTCAGAAGAATACCTGATTAACCGACAAGGTTGGTTAGTGCCATAGAATTTGTATAACGAAATTTCATTTACACTTAGCATATCAGCTAATGATTTCATAAAGCTAAATTCAAAAATATCGAGGTCTCTAATACCGGTTAGAGTAGCAACTTTGTCTAGAATAATGGGAGTTTCATGCCTACTCATACTATAGTTATCCCTTTTTCATATAGTGGTACAGTTCAGGCTATACCAATTTTTAGTATTATCATATCCAATAAGTCACTGTCTGATGCTAGCAGGCTCTTTTATGATTAATTACTTATGCTTAACAGACGGAGGATTTTCTCTTCTAAATGCGGATTCCCCCTGAGTAATCAGTCCCTTTAATATTTTTCTAATGAAATTCTTAAAGTGCTTGGTCTGAGAGTTGATTGTTTGAACTCTACTCTGCTTTTTATCTATTAAGTATTCATCGATCCACTCTGGAATCTTCAGCCGAAAGTTGGATCGCCAGCTCTGATTTTTGAAATCATGTCGAGGCGGATATCTTTGCCTAGCCCGCTTTCTACTTTCTAAACTTTAATTAGTTACCAACTGACAATCTGTACTTTTCGATAACATCGACCATAAAATGCTGCCATGTTTAGCAGCCAAAGCAACTACTGATTTATTGAACCCACGCCTGTCTCTGATACTTTTCGCCCACTGGCCCTGTAGGTCGGTTTTATTCTCAACATGGCGCATTACCGTTTGTGCTCCATGGGTAAACAGCGCTCTTAAGTTGACATTACCGCGTTTCGTAATACGATCATGTGCGCCTTCCCACCTGATATCGCTGTCGAGCGAACTAGCCCTAACCATGCTGCAAACTGCCGACCATTTTTAAACTGTTTTGCTCCTCTAACAATGGCAACCAGCGCGGTTGCTGTTAAAGGTCCAATACCTTCTAATTGCATTATTCGCTTAGTCGCGGACAGGCTTTGCTAGGGCTTTGATTTTATTGTCATACACATTAATAACTCGATCCAACTCATACAAGTGTCTATATTGATCAGAAAAACTTCTCGGGCTAAATAGGGTAGAGCATTTTCCAGAAAGCCAGGTAACTACATCCGTACCTGGCAACACCCTTGCGGCATGACAATACCGTATTATGCCAAGAAGCCTCTTACTTGATTAACCAGTGCCGCGCGTTCAGCGACAAGTAAAGCCCTGCCAAGATGAACTGTTAATACTGCTTGATGTTCTTCGTTCTTTATCGGTATGAAATGCGTGTTCGGTCGTCCAGCCGGCTAGCAAATAGCTTTTGCATCATTACGATCATTCTTACTCCCTTAACGGTACTGTGCGACGAACTGCGGAGCCATCATGCGTACATCGCGGTCAATTTTTGTTAACTCTAGTGCCCAGTAGTGAGCTCCACCACAACTGTGCATATCGACAATACAGGATGAAATTTGTTGAAAATACGCTAATATATTGCTTCGTTAAAGTGGTTTGCGTTAACCAACTTTTTTAGAGAATTAACAGCAAAAACCTCGAAAATATTCTTGGCTAAATCTAGCCCAATTCGAATAACATTCATGTAAACTCCCTCTCATTAGTTAAGGTTTACACAAATTATAGTACATAGATGCAGATGGTGGGGGTAGCCAATATCATTTCCTTAAGGAAGGTGTGATTAAGTCCGGTATCTTTTCTGCGGGGTCTAAAGCGATCAGATGTGCGCCAGTCAACGCTGCGTAAGGGGCACACCGGACTTGATCGCATGCCCCCTAAGGCGTAACTTTTATTGACGACTTTGGCAAAGATATTATCTTTAATTGTGAAGAAGCTTGATAACGTTTTTCTGAAACGTATATTTTATTGCTTTGTATAAAACTCGCTAGTGCATTGGGTGAATATAGCCGATCAGGGTGCTGCTTACTCAAGGTGTAATTATGACCAATTTTACCCGTTTGAATGTTAAATTCACCATCAGCTGAAATACGATAAACAACATGCTTTGCGGTGTCTGCCGTATAATAATATCCATTTTTATATAGCAAACTTTGAATACCATACTGATGCAAGCGTTTAGGTGCCTTAGCTATAGTTTCAACTGTTTCATTGTTTTTAATTTTATAGAATATTCCTGAAAACTCATCTACAGCATAAATATCATTTTCAATTAATACCGCTCCATCAAGTGTTACATTTTTTATATCCGTTTGTTCAAGCAGTTTTCCACTAGCATCATAATAATAAAGTTTAATATCATCAAGCCACTGAAAAGCCACTAAAATACTGCCGTCCACTTTGCTTAATACTGCTTTTGGGGTGCCTAACTCATTAACAAATAATTTTGACTTACCAGAAGGGGATAACCTAATAACATTACCGGTGTTCCATTCACTCACAAATATATTGCCATTTATTCCTTCAGTTATGCTCTGAGGCGTATCTAAATCCGTCGCAAATGTGATGACTTTGCCAGACAATGGATCAATACGATAAACGACTCGTTTCGTTTCATCATCACCATCGCCTGAAGTAGCATACAAAAAACCATCAGAATGAGCTAGGAGCTGATTAATGATTATAGACTTTGACAATTTGAGTGTGCCTATTTCAGAGGCCATCAAAGAGCATGAGTAAGATAAAAACACTAATGATAGTAACTTGAAAAATAACCGAGATAGATGCATAGAAAAGAGTGAGGAATCTGACTGAATATGCTGACAGAATATACGCCACACTCGAAATTGTCAATTCGCTGACTATGTACTTTTTCTCACTAAATAACATTGTTGATTAACATACTATAACAATAAAAAAACTATAGATTATGAGCCATTAAACTGTGTAAATATAATTTTTTAGACAACGATTTTATATTACAAATACAAAGTGAAACTTAATATTAATATATGGGTTAGTTATCTCAATTTATTTATTTAACCTTCAATATACTAGATAGAATTTTTAGTACGGATGAATCTTTTTATGGCTTTATTGTCAATTCTGCTGGCATTCTAACTGAGCTTATAACAATACCCTCAAGCAGAAAATCCTCAATTGATGAGAGAATACTTTTATGGTTAATATCAATTTTCTTGCAGACAAAGTCAGCCTTCAAAATGACGACAACACTATCAGCGTTTTGTACTTCAACAGTTTGCGAAACCATTAACAGATCACCAGAAATACATCACTTCTAGTCATGGAGTCTCCTCCAGAAAAACAGCAGTGCTGGATCAGTGAGATTTAGATATGACTGTTTATGTTCAGTCACTGGATATTCAACGCCTGTCATTTGGCTTTGAGCGTGTGTCGCTTGTTGTGGGAATCTAGGGATTAAATTCATATTTTGCTAATTTGATGTCTGTATATTAAATTCAATAATCATGATAAGTTGCAAAATACGCTGTCTAAACTCTGCTATTTTCAGTCAGATCTATTGTTAGGAACCCTTATGAATCCTTTTCATATTGCAATAACATTTGCGTTTACTGCTCTGTACTCGATGAGTGCAGGGGCCTCTGACTTTGCTGCTCTAGGAGTAGTCATTGGCGGAGGACTCATCACAATGGTAAATATTTCTTTGTCTATTTGGGCCTGCACTGTAGCCAAAAAAAAGGGACATACCAAAGCTATCCCCATTCTAGGTGTTATAGCTGTTTTAATGTTCATTGGTATAAGAATGATTAATGGTGAGGCTGATCACTTGTCGGATGGTGATTCAAGCGGAATGATAAATATTATTTTGTGGCCTGGCATTTTGTCTTTGCTGGTTCCTTTTTTCATTAGAAAAAGGGATCTCAAGTGAAGATGTCTTGTAGCAGCTTTTTCGGGGTATCCATCACTGATGTTTAAGCTGATTTCCCGATACTATCTAACAGAGCTAACTATCCCTTCAGTTTTAATATCATCGTCTGCAACAGGGGTATAAGACTCAAACCCCTTGGCTGAAGAGCAATCTAATATTTTTCTTTATCGGCCTGCTTGCATATAATTATGCCGCTTAGGTCAACTACAATGCTGTTATTCTCTATCAGCCTATCTAGCCCGACCTCGACATGTCCAAGGCGACAAAAAGATAGACCTTCCCTTGTCTATCCGCTAAATTCTCCTGAGATAAATACATCTCCAACCCCATCACTCAACACCCATAAATGGAAAACAAATGACCGTCACTGCTATGCAAGTGTTTGTTAAGCGCGATATCCAAGCTGATTTTATCAGCCCCGACTACACAAAACGACCCACTGCATGTCAAAGAAACAGGCAAGCTTGGTTATAATTGGTTGCCATTACCGCAGACTAAGAGGTGGAAGAAATGAGTACACAAAAGCTATTGTCTTCATTCAACTTCACTCATTGGCCAGAAATTCACTACGGTGCAGGCGTCGTGCAAAATATAGCCTCCTCTTTACCACTGGACGATCAAAAAATATTGTGGGTCACTGGTGGCCGCTCTGGTATATTCTCAGGTTATTTCCAGGCATTTTTGCGTATCAGCGGTATCAAGATTGCGGATGATCAAATAGTACAGATTGGCGGTGAACCGACGCCTGCGATGATCGATGACCTGTCTGCAATCTACAGGTCACGTGGCATTTGCAAAATAGTCGCTATAGGCGGCGGCTCCGTTATTGATGCAGCTAAGGCTATTTCCGCGATGTTACCCCTTGAAACTTCGCTGCTCGATCATTTAGAAGGAGTGGGTAAAGGCCTTGCTTTGACCGGCAGCAAAATACCTTTAATTGCCATACCTACAACCTCGGGAACCGGCAGTGAAATGACAGCCAATGCCGTTTTTAGCGAAATTGGAGAGCAAGGCTATAAAAAATCTATTCGCCACAAGAGTCTTATTCCCGACGAGATATGGATAGATCCGTGTTTAATGATCTCCTGTCCACCCCAGTTAACGGCTTGCAGCGGACTCGATACTTTTACGCAGTTATTAGAATCTTACCTGTCAACAAAATCGAATATAATCAGTGATGCCCTGGCAGAAAAAGGGCTCAGGCTGGTGATTGATAATTTAGAGAAAGCCTTTGACCAGGGCAGTCAAGATACCGATGTTCGTGGCAGTATGGCTATCGCCTCGCTACTTTCAGGCACTTGTTTAGCCAATGCCGGATTAGGTATTGTGCATGGTTTAGCCGGGCCCTTAGGTGGATTCTTTGATATCCCCCACGGCGTCGCTTGTGCCGGGCTTGTAGCAAAAGCCAATCAAGTAAATCACCGAGCCTTAAAAGAGCGCTCTACATCGATAGCCAATGGTGATGTTGATTACCTCAAGAAAATGGCAGACGTGGGCCGAATGTTTGGTGCGGGACACAAAAGTGATGATTATTATTGCGAGCAGCTAACCCAGCAGCTCTTTGAATGGGAAAGTCGTTTTGATATTCCTAAATTCTCCAATTACGGTATTAGCCAAGCTGCTTTAGCTAAATTGGTTAACGCCAGCAGTAACCGTAATAACCCGATTGAACTAAGCTCCCAGGAGATAGAGAGCATTCTTCAGCATTGCTTGTAGGCTTAAATTGATAAAGTGATTGCATGTATAACGGCGCTTACGGCGTTGTTTTTGATCTCCTTAGTGCTTAAGTGATGATGGCTACATTCCGGGAAAAACCGATTGTTCGAGCATGTAAAACTATGCCGTCCCAATGATCTAATGTATGCTTAAAATACAACCAAACTGTTGAATTTTAACCTGCCAAGTTGACAGTTTTTTATCTTCTACTAAAATTATTAAGCTATTTATAACCGGATATGCCCATACTGAACAGGCCTAATACATGGATGAGTTTATGGCAAATATATTAAAAAAATCTACAATATTTGTTTTCTTAAATCTACTGATACTCTCTTCTCATTTACAGGCTGCCAACGAGATTGTCTTTACTGGCGGCGCTTCATTGAAGTCGTATCAGCCCAGCATTATAGTGCCTATATTAACAGAGGCTTTTAAACGAAACGGCATCCAGTTTCACGCTGTCTATCACCCTAGTCTTCGATCCTTGATGCTAGCAAATTCGGGTAAATTCGATGGCGAATTACACAGAATTTATGACTTCCATAAAATCAGTAAGGGTAAGTACCCAAATTTAATCAGAGTAGAGTCGAAGTTACTCTCTGTCTGGCTGTCTGTATTTTCTGCAAGTGATATTAGCATTAGCGGCTGGGACAGCCTTAAAGGATATCGAGTGGCATACTACCGGGGAAGGAAGGATGTTGAAATTATTCTCAATAAAGTACTTGCACCTGACCTTATCAATAGAGTAAATACAGATGAGCAAGCTTTTTCCATGTTAGCCGCAGGCAGAGTTGACTTAGTTATCTCGGAAAGCGTGCAGGGAACAACCTTAGTCGAAAGTCATCACAAATATACCGACGTATTGGAAGTGGCGAAAGTTAGCGAGTCGAAAATTTATGCCTATATGCATATTAAGCATAAAAAAATAATCGCAAAAATTGCGGAAACCTTAAATGGCATGAAAGAAGATGGCAGCTTCTTAAAGATTATCAACCAAGTGAATCTAAGCTTTGCACAAAACATTAAAAATGATGATTAGTGCTCAGCCCTTGTTTTCTTGACTCTTACCTGCTGCTCGAGCGAGCTTCACCAGAGCCTATGATACCATTACAGTATGTAAAACTCAGACATTGATGCCTTCATCAATCGCTTTGCCTTAAACTCATAAACCCTAGTGTATCGACAGGAGATTGGGTAAAGTTCTGTGTCGTTGGACAACGCTAACGAACAATTCGTCCACTTTAAAATACTCGCCTGCTCGAAAAGCCAGAACTCAACCCCCTCTGTTGCTGGAACTAATCAGCCATTCTTTTATCGGACTGCTTCCCCACTCCTAAAAAATCTCACCCGTCTACACAAATCCCCCGCCACAAAAAATACATTTACTCAAGTAACGCATTTGCATCAGAAATTTAATACGTCTATGATAGCCGCTCGTTAGTCGGGGGGCCTTAGGGCTGAGATGGTATTTAATACTGGACCCGCTGAACCTGATCCAAATCATATTGGCGTAGGGAACTAACTTGATTAATAGCATTCGTGCCTCAGGTTGTCCGCGCAAAATTTAGGAATCACAGTGGACAACTTCAAGCACACTACCGCGCTGCAATCGCAATGCACTGCAAATGCCGTTAACAATCATACTCCCATAGTGCTGACAGTCGCGGGATCAGACAGTGGCGGTGGTGCCGGCATTCAAGCTGACATCAAAGCTATATCGGCCACCGGCAGCTACGCCTGCACAGTCATCACCGCCCTCACCGCTCAAAACACCTTAGGCGTCACTGGGGTACTGCCCATAGAGCAAGCTTTTATCGAGCAACAATTTGCTGCTGTGTTCAGTGATATCGCCGTAGATGTCGTAAAAATAGGCATGTTAGGGGACGCGGCGACCATTAAAACCGTCGCCACTGCCCTAAAAAAACACCCGGTTAAACACATAGTATTAGACCCGGTGATGGTAGCCACTAGCGGCGATCTGCTACTGGCCGATGAAGCTATCTCGAGTTTAATCACTGAGCTGCTGCCGCTGGCCACTGTGATCACTCCCAATATTCCAGAGGCATTGGCGCTGCTTGGCAGAGATCCAAGCCTGCCAGTCGAAGAGGGCCTGCAACTGTGTCGCGCGCTGCTGGAACTCGGCTGTCAGTCGGTGCTGGTCAAAGGTGGCCATTTAAAAGGTACCAGCAGCACTGACTACTGGCTGAGCCACTGCCAACAGCAGGATTTCAGTAGCCCGCGTATCGACACCAAAAACACCCACGGCACCGGCTGCACCCTCTCCTCGGCAATCGCCTCTTATCTGGCACAAGGTCAGGACCTGGCTAGCGCCATATACAGCGCTAAGCGCTACATCAGCGAGGCCATAAGACATGCGGATCAACTGCACATTGGCAGTGGCTGTGGACCGGTTCAGCATTTTTACGCCCAGCCCAAGCGATGAGTATCTCTGTCCAGCTAAGCGCCGCTTCGCTGCAGTACGCAGGTGCTGCACAGGCTACTTTCGCCGGACTGAACTTAAACTTGCCGGCGGCAAAGTGGACCTGTTTGCTGGGACCCAGCGGCTGCGGTAAAACCAGTCTACTGCGTTTACTGGCGGGCCTGATCGACTCCAGTCACCAACTCAGTGGTCAGATAAGTTGCAGCGATGGCCTGAGCATCGACAACCGCATCTCCTATATGGCCCAGCAAGATCTGCTATTGCCTTGGCTGAATGTACTGGACAATGTCTGCCTTAAAGCGAAGTTGTTGACTGGCAAGGTCAGCGCTGGCGAACAGCACAAAGCCAGACAATTACTGGCCCAGTTAAATCTGTCAGGTATCGAAAAGTCGTTGCCCGATCAACTCTCCGGGGGCATGCGCCAGCGGGTGGCTCTGGCGAGAACTTTGATGCAGGACACACCGATAGTGTTGATGGACGAACCTTTCTCTGCGCTGGATGCCGTCAATCGCTATAAGTTGCAGGACCTGGCCGCGAAAGTGCTGCAAGGTCGCACAGTGCTGCTAATCACTCACGATCCGCAGGAGGCACTGCGCCTGAGTGATCAGCTCTATTTGTTTAGCGCCGATCAACAGCTGCTGCCCCTGCCTTTACCCGATTCACTTCCCCCAAGGGCAGTAGATGCACAATTGGGTCAATATCAGCAGAGTTTGCTGCAAAAAATGCAGGTGCTACATGGCTAAAATAACCTTGAACACAGCGACCTTGGGCAACAGTTTATCTAACCTCTGGCGATTAACAATAACAGCGTTGGTTATCTTGCTGCTGTGGCAGGCAATTGTGGTCTGTTTTGAGATGCCACCTTTTATTTTACCGCCGCCACTGCTGGTGCTGGAAAAACTAATCGGCAGCTATCAGCTGCTGCTGAGCCACAGCTTGATCACTATGAGCGAAATAGTACTGGGACTGTTACTCGGTTTACTGATGGGATTGTTGTTTGCACTGCAAATGCTGCTGTTCAAACCGTTGCGGCGCTGGCTGCTGCCGGTTTTAATTGCCAGCCAGGCGATTCCAGTGTTTGCCCTGGCACCCATTTTAATGCTCTGGTTCGGCTACGGCATGACTTCTAAAGTGATAATGGCGGCGTTGATTATCTTCTTCCCGGTGACCACTACTTGCTTTGACGGCTTGCGCTACACCCCCATAGGCTATCTGGATCTGGCCCACACTATGGGCGCCAACAAATGGCGCCAGCTGTGGCACATCCGACTGCCCGCAGCGCTGCCGACGCTGGCCTCAGGTATTCGCGTGGCCGCCGTAGTGGCTCCTATTGGCGCAGTGGTTGGTGAGTGGGTCGGATCATCTGGTGGTCTTGGCTATCTGATGTTGCAGGCCAATGCGCGCATGCAGATCGCCGATATGTTTGCAGCGCTGTTTATTCTGGCGCTATTTTCCATCGCCCTCTATTACTTTACCGATTTACTACTGAAAACTTTAATCCCTTGGCACCGTGAGCAAGCGGGCCATTAATTGAGAGAGTTAGCATGAAAAAACTAATAGTTTCACTGACCTTAGTCCTGATGAGTCAGAGTGCCTTTGCACAAAAAGTCACCTTAATGTTGGACTGGTTCGTCAACCCCGACCACGGTCCTATTATAGTTGCCAAGCAGCAGGGATTGTTTAAAGCTCAGGGATTGGAACTGGAAATTCAAGAGCCTGCCGACCCTAGCATGCCCCCTAAATTAGTGGCTGCCGGAAAATTCGACCTGGCCGTTACCTACCAGCCTCAACTGATTCGCGACGTAGTAGAGCAACTGCCTCTGACCCGTGTTTCAACCTTGATTGCCACCCCGCTCAATACTGTGATGGTTCTGGCGGACAAGGGCTATAACAGCCTTGCAGACCTAAAAGGCAAAAAAATAGGCTTCGCCTTCGACGGCGGTTTAGTAAATGCCACTGTCGGCACTATGCTCAAAAACAACGGAATAAGCATAGAAGATGTTGAGCTTATCAATGTCGGCTGGTCGCTATCCGCTTCGCTGGCCGCAGGTAAAGTAGATGCCATCTATGGCGCTTACCGCAACTTTGAAATGCACCAGTTAAAGATGGAAGGATTCCAGGGTAAAGGCTTCTACGTAGAAGAGGAAGGCGTGCCACCTTATGACGAGCTAGTCGTCGTCGCCAACAGTAACAGCGTCGACAAAGAGATGGTCGCTAAGTTTAACCGCGCTCTGGAGCTGGCCACTCAATACACTGTCAATCACCCGGATCAGGCATGGGAGCTCTTCAAAGCTTACGGCGACGGTAAAAAACTTGACACTGAACTGAACCGTTTGGCATGGCAAGATACTTTAGTACGCTTCGCGCTGCGCCCTCAAGCCGCCGACAAGTCACGCTATGACAACTACGCACAGTTTTTGTTGGATAACGGTGTGATCAACACTAAACCTGACGTAAACAGCTACATCTTAGATTAATTCGTTTATTTCAGCTGCGCTAAACTGCTAGCTTCCTGGTCAACGCACAAAACTGCTGCGCTGCACTAGGGAGTTGTTTAGCGGGCATTTCACAAGGCACTAAAAATGAATCATCAACAGCTAATTGCCGGTTGCCAGCAGCAGTGGGATACGTATATTACCCACGATTTTGTACGACAACTGGGCAAAGGTAGCCTCGCCAAAGAGAGCTTCCAACATTATTTACAACAAGATTATTTGTACTTAATTCACTACGCCCGCGCCTTCGCTCTGGCGGTGTTTAAAAGTGAAAACCCAGCGCAAATGCGTGCCAGCATGCCCTCGTTAACCGCACTGGTAGAAGATGAAATCGCCCTGCATATAGATTACTGCCAGTCATGGGGGCTAGATGAAGCAGCAATTTTGGCACTACCGGAAGGCGTGGCCACCATCGCCTACACCCGTTATCTGATCGACGCCGGGATGCAGGGGGACCTTAGCGACCTGTATGCTGCACTGATTCCCTGCGCGCTCGGTTACGCCCATGTCGGCCAGTGGTTGAGCAAAGAGGGTAACAGTCAGCTAACCGATAACCCTTACGCCAACTGGATAGAGATGTATGCCGGTGAGGACTATCAGCAGGCGGCCTATGCCAGCACTGCATTTTTCGATCAGCTGATTGCCGATATCGATATCGATTCTCCCCGCGGACAACGGCTGCAGCAACACTTTAGCACTGCTACGCGCATGGAAATTGCCTTTTGGCAGCAGGGATTAGATCTGAGTTAAGTACTGATGTTGTAAGTTGTACGGGCTTACGTCACTACTTGAGTTAAGGTGAGTGTAAAACCCTGTTTTAAAGCCTGCTAGTATGCACAACAGTACCCGCTATGCTGGCCGTCCATGTCAGCCATCGTTTTAATTACTATCTAAGCGCTAACCTTAATGGCTCCATTAGCCTAAAACTAAAAAAGGGCTTACTCGTTAGAGTAGCCCTTTAATTTGCGACTAATACTGACTAGTCGCCTTTTTTTGCCCAGAATATTTTCCGGGCTATAGCAATCTATTAGATAGCTACAATATTCTCAGCTTGTGGGCCTTTCTGGCCTTGACCTAGAACAAACTCAACACGCTGACCTTCAGCTAGAGTCTTGAAGCCATCACCAGCAATTGCTGAGAAATGAGCGAAAACGTCTGGACCAGA
>ASZI01000073.1 GCA_000416315.1 Osedax symbiont Rs2
AAAGCCACCCAATAACTAGCACCTAGTGCCAGTACTTCATCGTTAAAATCATAGTGTGGATTATGCAGCCCTTTACCGCCTTGCATAGCTCCGTTACCTATCCAAATATAGGCACCGGGCTTTTCTAATAACATAAAGGCAAAATCTTCAGAGCCCATACTTGGCGCCTGATCTAATATAACATTCTCTTCACCGACTAATTCGGTTGTCACTAAAGTGCAAATTTGTGTATGTTGCGGGTGATTTTCAGTACAGGGGGCGACACGACGATAGTCAAGTTCACCTCTGGCGCCAAAAGCTTCACAGATGCTGGCCACGCGCTGGCGCATTAAGCTCTCAATTTGCTGTTGCTGTTCAACGCTAAAGGCCCGACAAGTTCCCGACAGAGTAACGGAGTCGGGAATCACGTTATAAGCTTCACCTGCATGAACTTGGGTAATACTGACCACGCCTGAGTGCAAGGGGTCCAGCTCTCTGCTAACAATACTTTGCAGCGCGCCAATTAATTGACCTGCCACCATAATAGGGTCAGTGCCCAGATGCGGCATGCCAGCGTGACAACCTTGGCCACTGATGGTGATATCAAACAAGTCCATAGAGGCCATCACCGGACCTGTGTGCACCGCAAATGTACCTTGTTCCATCCCCGGCCAATTGTGCATGCCATAGACAGCATCGACATTAAATTGATCAAACAAGCCCTGCTCACACATCATTCGCGCGCCGGCTTCCCCCTCTTCAGCGGGTTGAAAAATAAACACTACGGTTCCGGCGAAGTCCCTATTTTGCGATAGGTGTTTAGCTGCACCTAATAACATTGCAGTATGGCCATCGTGACCGCAGGCATGCATTTTTCCATCGTGACGAGAGCAGTGCTCGAACTTATTTAATTCCTGAAGATTAAGTGCGTCAATATCGGCGCGCAAGCCGATGCAACGATCACCCGGCTTATTACCTTGCAAAGTGGCGACGACACCCGTAACTGCTAATCCTGTGTGCACCTCTAAATCAAAGCTTTGCAACAACTGAGCTACTTTAGCGGCAGTGCGGTGCTCTTCATAGGCAGTTTCTGGATGAGCGTGGATATCTTTGCGCCACGCCCGCATTTGCCGGTGCAAATCGCTGTCTTTAGCAATCGATGCCATTGTCATTCCTCAGTTGTTTTCTGGGTATACTTTAAAAAGAGTATTACCGGTGTAACTCACAGTAATATGTAATCCGACTTCATCAGTAAGAGTGTCGCCAACTAGATTTTCATCTGACGCTACTTTTGGCTGTGTTATTGAGTGCCTCGTTACAGCAATAGTAATAACACTGGGAATCTACCGCTCATTACAGTGAACTCAAACGCCGGCAAAACGCGCTTTGACCGACACTGCGCTGAGCACTGCAAAACCACCTCTGTCGGTCTTGACTAACGTCACTACTGGCGCCCTGTTCATTGCAGACATCTGCAAAGCGCCAATTAAAACCTACTGGATTTTCAGCAATATAACTTACCATGCTAATTGCATTAGCGCCATTGCAACGGGCCATCCAATCTTTGAGTGAGACTAATTCGACTTTGTCCGGTGACAAAAGAAATTGAATGTTGAATGTTGAATGATTAACTGCTCAATCTGGCCCTGGATTTAGCTTCAAAATACTTGCAAAGCAAGGTGATTAAGCCGGCCAATAGCAGATAGGTGAGCGCCAACAGCAGTAGCGGTTCGTAAATAATATAGGTTTCCTGACGAATCCTGGCGAAGATCGCATAGGTATCGACTACCGCAATAGTCGCCACTAAAGGGGTGGCTTTTAACTGCAATATTAACTCACCATTTAAAGTCGGCAGCACTCTTTGAATAGCGCGTGGCAGCCAGATACGCCTCAGTATTGTAAAAGGATGCATGCCCAGAGCATGACCAGCTTCCAACTCGCCTTTGGCGACTCCGGCAAAAGCACCACGCATAGTCTCGCCCTCATACCCGGCAAACGACAAAGTCAGGGCGACAAAAGCGTAGGGCCAGGGGTCGATCAGATAAGGCCAGATCCAGGCTTCGCGAAGTCCCGGGACATAGGGAAAAATAGAGCCCAAACCGTAGTAGAGTAGCCAGATCTGCAGCAGCAACGGGGTGCCGCGAATAATAGTGCAAAACTTATGCGCCAACCAGGCCAGGGGTTTAGGCCCACAGACCTGAGCCAAAGCAATTGGGATGCACAAGATAAAACCGGCGATACTGGTACTGATCAGCAGTACTATTGTCTTGGCTAGCCCCTGCAAAATCTTAGCTGCATAATCAGGGATCCAATCCCACTGCATATTAACTGCAGCCAGAGCGAACAGTGCTGCGAAAAAAAGTGCCAGCGCAATGCGGTGCGCAACTAACACTTGGGCTTTAAACATGACTTTGGCCTCTATTAACGCGATTTTCCAGGCGCCTAAAAAGCCAATTGGATATCACTGAAACGATCAAATACAGCAGCCCGGCGGCACATAAAAACAGCAGATGATGTTTAGTGGTCGCCGCTGCCTGACGGGCCACTAAGGTAAGTTCACTAAAACCTACCACTGCCAACAGTGCGGTATCTTTGGTGGCAATCAGCCATAAGTTTGACAGCCCCGGCAGCGCCGTCGGCAGCAGCTCGGGCAAGGTTATGCGACGAAAAATAGTAAATGGTCGCATACCCAGAGAGCGGGCAGCTTCGATGTGTCCTACCGGAATAGCCTCAATGGCACCGCGCACCACTTCGGTAATATAGGCGCCTTGTACTAAGGCGATAACAGTGATACCGGCCACTAGGGGGCTTATTTCAATTTTTGGCAAACCCAGCGCTGATAGCAACTGATTCAGTGCGACGGGGCCGGCGAAATAGATCAGTAAAATCAGCACTAGCTCGGGAATGGAGCGCACTAAGGTCGTGTAGCAAGTCAGCAAATCGCGGGTTAATGGGCCGCCGGAAATTTTCAACAATGCCCCTGATCCGCCTATCAACAGGCCTATTATATAACCTGCACCGGCCACTTGCAGTGACAGCCATAGACCGTCCAACAAAACTCCACCCCAGCCAGGTGGAGCCAGCGCCAACAAGTCTGCAACCGACATATCGCGATAATTAAGCAAATTTATACCTCGCAGTCACACTGGGGTTGCGATAAAAACTAAGAGATCCGCTCAATGAAATCAATTTGTAAATGGCCTAATCGCCATAGATATTGAAATCAAAATATTTAGCACTGATTTTTGCGTAGGTACCGTCGCTGCGTATCTGATCGATGGCGGCATTTAGTTTAGCTTTGAGTTCGTCATTGCCTTTGCGCAAACCAAAACCTATGCCTTCACCTAAAATCTCAACGTCGTTTTTGGCGATGCCGAGCAATTTACAACAGGCCTGGCCCTCTTCGCTGGCCAAAAAGGCATCCAGTGTTAAAACATCAGCTAAAGTTGCATCTATGCGCCCGGCGAACAGATCTTGATTAGCCTCATCCTGGGATTGATATTCACGAATACTGGCATCGGGAAAGTGCTTTGCGGCGTAGGCCTGGTGAATAGAGGCGGACTGGATACCAATAGTTTTTCCTCCGACGCCTGCTGCTGTGGGGGCGATACTGCTGTTAGCAGCGCCTATCAGAGCGGCACCTGTCTGGTAGTACTTGTTAGAAAAATCTATGACTTTCAGACGTGCAGCAGTGACAGAAAGTGAGGCGGCAATTACATCGATTTTTTCTGCCTTTAACGAGGGGATAATCCCGTCCCAGGCGCTGGCGACGATTTCGCACTCGAGTTTGGCTGCTGCGCAGACCGCGTTGGCTATCTCGATTTCCCAGCCGTTGTAGTTACCCGCTGCATCTGGAACAGAGAAAGGTGGATAAGGTTCAGTGGCGATACCTATACGGGTAATATCGGCGCTGGCAGCGGTAGACAACAGCATCAAGCTAGCAGTTGTGGCTAACAGTAGTTTTTTAAATTTCATAATAAGTTCTCTTTGCAGGGTTATTTTATTGAGCTGACGAATTGCTTCAATCGCTCGGAATTGGGATTGCCAAAAATCTGTTGTGCAGTCCCCTCCTCTTCTACACGCCCCTCATTGAGAAACATGATTTTGTTGGCGACCTGGGCCGCAAATTTCATTTCATGGGTGACTATAATCATAGTGCGCCCCTCTTCGGCCAAACCTTGGATCACCGCTAATACTTCAGCTACTAGCTCAGGATCCAACGCCGAAGTCGGCTCGTCAAAGAGCATTACTTCTGGTTCCATCGCCAGAGATCTGGCTATTGCAGCCCGCTGTTGCTGTCCGCCGGATAAAGTCGCCGGGTAACTGCAACGTTTTTCATACAGACCAACTCGCTCTAACAGTGCATGGGCCGCATCCCGAGCCTCGCCCTTGGAGTACCTGAGCACTTGCATCGGCGCCTCCATAATATTTTGCTCCAGCGACAAATGCGGCCACAAATTAAAATTTTGAAACACCATGCCTAATTTGGCCCGTATCCGGCGCAGCTGAGCTCGGTCTGCTATTTGCAGATCTCCTGTGCTGCAAGGCTTTAACTGTAGTGGCGTACCAAACAGGGAAATGCTTCCAGCGCTTGGTGCCTCCAGTAAATTAATACAGCGCAGTGTGGTCGATTTCCCAGAGCCACTGCCCCCTATCAAGGCGATGACCTCGCCTGCATACGCCTGTAAGTCAATACCTTTGAGTACTTCTATGCCGGCAAATGATTTTCGCAACCCGCGAATATCGACCACTGGCTGATCGGCTCTGGCCGGGGTCGCTGATTTTTTGTTCAAGATAGATTCCGCTTAATCTGGTTTATAGTCAGCACTGAGGAAACTTTTATACGCTCGTACAATAACAAAGTCAACAACCTTAATATGTGTGTCGCTGACGCTGGGCTGCAGTTTCTTGCAGACACATCCAGGACCATTGCTTTGGCGATTGCCTGACTAAATGCGCCTCTTTGTGTCAGACAAAAGCTGCTGCAGTCTTAACCGACAGAGCTTAGGCCTTAACAAGTGACATTGACAGTACAGGCGCTAGCTTTTGCTTTGAGGCTAATATGGCGGTTTACAATTGATTGCAAGCTGTTAGGATTGTTGTAAAAATGGATCAGATGTAAAAAAGCCTAATATGAGCAGCAGAAAAACATATAGTCGAGAGTCCGAGCACAAGCGTCGCCAAGATTTAATCATCGCCACCCAGCAATGTGTTATCAAAGGGGGAATAGGCGAAGCTTCTATTCGTCGCATAGCAGCCGTAGCTGGGGTCACCCCAGGCTTAGTACGGCATTATTTTCCCGATAAAGATGCCTTAATCTGCGCTGCCTACCGTGAAACTATGGACCAAATGTTTGCCGCTGCCAGACTGGGACTAGAACAGTTTCAGGGTAGCGCCTTAGATAAATTGCGCTATTTTATTAATACTTCTCTGCAAACCGGGGTGATGAACAGCCACTACCACCAGCTCTGGGCTTCTTTTACCAGTTTGACTTGCGCAATCCCGGAAATGGCCGAAATACACCGCGAATCCTACCTTGAATTTCGCATGGGCTGTCAGGATTTAGTCGAAGCGGTATTGCATGAACAGGGCCGTCAGATCAGCGACAAAGAACTTGAACACTATGGCATTATGGTCAATGCGCTGCTCGACGGACTCTGGTTAGAGGGCTGTCTGGCGATGGAGTTATTCAGCAAAGGGCTACTTGCAGAGTTAGGCTTGCGATCTGTTGAAGCTGTATTAGCCATCAAAGGCCTAAGCGAGCCACAGAACTAATTAAAAACTTCCAACTTTAAACCTCCTACTTCCTACTTCCTACTTCCTACTAATCATTTCATTCCCTGCACTAAATTTATTATTGTACGAGCGTAAAATAAGTGTGGAAATTTTTCGATTAAAGATGCATCATTCGCACAGTTAATAAACAAGTTAATATATTCGTGAATAGCTGCGTTTAATTATTTTGGCGCAATCAGTTTCGCGGTATTACAGCGATTGAGGAAAGATATGTTCACTAAAGCAATAGTTAAAATACCTTGTAAAGCACTAATAAGCGGCCTTACCAGCGCTGACCTTGGTGTTCCAGACTATGACAAAGCACTGCAACAACACAAAAATTATGTGCAAGTGCTGCAAGATATAGGTTTAGAGGTCACTGTATTACAAGCTGATGAAGCTTTTGCGGACTCAACTTTCGTCGAAGATGTCGCCTTAATGACCCCGCACTGTGCCATCATCACTAATCCAGGCGCCCCATCTCGGCAGGGCGAAACTGCAGCGATTAAACCGGTAATAGCACAGTTCTATGACGATATAGAACAGATTGAGAGCCCGGGAACAGTGGAAGCTGGAGACATTATGATGGTGGGCAGTCACTACTATATTGGTCTGTCTGAGCGCACTAATCAAAGTGGCGCACAACAGATGATCGACATATTAGAGAAATACCAGCTGAGCGGTTCTATCGTTACCATGAGCGAAGTGCTGCACTTAAAAACCGGTTTAGGTTACCTCGAAGATAATCAGCTGCTGGCCTGCGGTGAGTTTTTAGTTAAAGAAGAGTTCCAGCAGTATAAAATATTAGAAGTCGATGCCACTGAAGCTTACGCCGCTAACAGCGTCTGGATCAATGGTACTGTGATCACACCTTTAGGGTTTCCAAAAACCAAGGCGCTGATTGAAGCAGCTGGATATCAAGTAATAGAAGTCGATGTCAGCGAGTTTCAAAAAATTGATGGCGGTCTTAGCTGTTTATCACTTCGCTTTTAAACTGCAGCGCCGAGGCAGTTTTTTTTACTGCCCCCGCCACAATGGGGGCAGTGCTTAATTTGGCGCTTTGACACTTTAGCGAGGGCGACAATGGGCACAGTTGAAGTTAATTCAGATTTCAAACAATACGTCGGTTCTTATGATGTATTTTATACCCTCTATTATCGGCTCAGAACTGTGTAAACAATGCAGCGGGTGCTGACCATGGGGAAAGACTAGTACCCCACCAGCGGGGGTTCTGACACTTACTTTTTTCACCTCGGCCATTACTCTGGCTGGCTGAGCTGGGTTATTTTCATCTACCCAAAATTGTGTTTCCCCACCGACAAAATCTTCAGACAGATAGATTAAAAAGCTCATCTGGCTCCAGCGATCCTGGTATGCCTGGGTCACTAATTTGCCATCAACAACCCTGCTGCCTGGCCATGAACCATCAGTGTGCGGTTTAAAAAAATCAGCTGTTTTATATCTATAAAAGCGAAAGCGAGCGTTAAGCCCCAGCGCTTTGAGTCCATTAAAGTGATCTTCCCCTGATAAAAACAGCGATGCGACTCTCTGCCAAATCATTGCATCAGTTTGTCGATCAACAATCATCGTCACATTATCGTTGTGGCGAACACTGCGTGGCAGGGAAACGGGGGCATCCGCTAAATACCCCAGTGATTCACTCACCTCAATCATTTGTCGACACTCTTGTACAGAAAAGACATTAAGTAACTGAAAAGCACCGGGGACTTCCACTATATCTTTACGTATCACCGACCTATCGAGGCCTTTTTGCAGCCCCAGCAGATTGGTTCCACGCCCAGTCCAGGTTGGCAAACTGGGGCTTTGCGCACCGGGCTCATAGGCAACCACATAAAAAGCGGCTTCATCACTACT
>ASZI01000074.1 GCA_000416315.1 Osedax symbiont Rs2
CTATGGGTTTTATGCAGGGAGGCATTTATTTAGCGAATGCAGGACGCATAACAGCTGGCAGTTAAGATTTTTCTATTACTATTGTAAAACCAATACCTTACACTCGATATTCGATTTAAAGTAACATATTAAGGTGAAAATTTAACAAAAAACCGGCGGTTTTATAGCTATATCTCCATTATAAGTACCGACTTCATAGCAATTCCCTCTCCCCTTATTCTCTAATTCTCGAGTGCATTACTGAGCAAAAATTGATGGTTAATAAACACCAGCACCTAGCTGTTGGCACCTTTTTTGCTTAACTATTCGTGATGTGTGAACATTTAACCTAAACCTAAACCTAAACAGAAGTTTGCGTGCCATATAGTGACGATAGCGCTGTTAGTTGCTTCACAGATTCAGGTTAATAAAGGTAGCACTGAATTTTTTACACTGAACTATCTACAACTGTCTTTTGATTTTAGTCGATCAACTAATAAAATGGGCTGCATAATGATTATCGAATCTAGCCAAGTGACGATTAGCTCCGAGCACCAAAAAAACACTTACAGAACTTTTTCTACGACGAGTACCCTCAACTTAGATGCTTCTAAAACAGCTCAAAATGCTGTCAATAACGGCCATGTAAATAGTCAATTTAACCAACTAATTACTGAATTTAGAATTCAATTGGATAATGATGCCGACTCTCAGGATAGCATAGGCTCTAATTTTCAGCTGAATGAGAAAGGGCTTAAATCTAGAGGTCTAAGGGAGCATCAGTCAACGCAAGATAAAGCTTTTATGGCTAGCATGAACCTTTTTCAGCGCTTGCTGCAAGCATTAGCCATTCAAGGTAATGATCAATTCAATGCTAGTTTAGCGGCTAATGACCATAGTTTAGGAAAAAATTGTAGTCATTCTACACCGCCAAAAAATCGGGCTGATCAGTCATCTGGGATCTTTGTAGAAATGACTTTAAACACCGCTGAAACCATTGAAGAGCATGAGAGCTTAGCCTTTAATTCTACGGGGATTATAGCCACGGCCGACGGTAAAAACATCGCTTTCGCTTTAAATATGAGTATGGAGCGACACTATAGCTATACCAGCACTACTCAAACTACTCATATTATTCAATTTAAAGACCCACTAATTATTAATTTTCCCGGTAGTTCAGTTGAGTTATCTAACCATAAGTATCTATTTGATATAGATGCCGATGGAAAGAAAGATATGATTAGTTACATAACCAATGGCGCCATGCTCGCACTAGATAAAAATAATGACGGGGTGATTAACGATGGTACCGAGCTTTTTGGTCCTTTATCAGGTAACGGCTTTGCAGATTTGGCAAATTACGATGAAGATGGAAATAATTTTATTGATGCAGCAGATAGTATTTTCAAAGAATTGAAACTATGGACTAAAACTAAAGATATTGATTCATTAATTAACTTAGCTAGCCAGGGAATTGGAGCTATTTATCTTGGAGCTACCGATACCCCTTTTGCTCTAAAAGGGGTTGATAATCAGCATAACGGCCAAGTTAAAGCGTCTAGTTTTTATTTGACTGAAACGGGGAAAACTGGTTATATTCAACAAGTTGACATGGTAGTTTAAAGTCCAATAAACTTTAGTTCTGCCAGTCTTCAAGCATCAAATGCCTGTTTAAGATCTTCAATTAAACAAGCGCTCTCTTCCAAGCCAACAGATACTCTAAGCAAGCCATCACTTATATCCATTTTTTGCCGTTTTTGCGCACCCATCTCCCAAAAAATGGTATGGGCAACGGGTATTATCAAGCTACGTGAATCAGCTAATCCGGTCGCCTTGATAAATATATTAAGGTTATCGACAAAGGCTAAACAATTTTCTGCATCTTTAAGCTCAAAAGACAGCAACCAAGACCCTGCCTTAAACAATTTTTTTGCCTGCAAGTAAGATGGGTGACTTTCTAACATCGGATAATAAACTTTTTTACTTGATCGTGACCCTCTAAAAAAATAGCCATCTTCAAGGCTGTTTCACTACTCCTATCCATACGAATAGCCAAGGTTTCTAGCCCTAAACTAATTAGATGCGCTGCATGGGAAGTTAAGGTGCCACCCATATCTCTTAAGCCTTTTTTCCTAATTTGCATTAGCCCCCATTTATTCGAGTCTCCAAGGCGATAAGCGGAAAAAATATTGGGATAGGTTGACCAATCATACAACCCGGTGTTGATCACAACCCCACCTAATATCTGGCCTTGCCCCGCTACCGATTTAGTTAGAGAGTGGATAACTAGAGAGGCTTTAATCGCCTTGGGCCTAAAAAGATAGGGAGATAAAACTGTATTATCTACGAAATAGATGATTTTTTTAGTGGCACATAACTCGCCTATACTTTCTAAATCAGGCAGTTGTGTTCCAGGGTTGGCGACGGTTTCGACGAAGACTATACGAGTATTTTGGCGCAGCGCACTCTCGACATTAATAACCTCAGCTGGATCAACCCGGGTTACTTCGATGCCAAAGCCTTCCATAGTATTGAATAAACTAGCGGTATTTCCAAATAGAAATTTAGAGACAACAATATGATCACCGGCTTTGAGTAAAGATAAAAATGAAGCGGTGATTGCGGCCATTCCCGTCGAAAAAACAATCGCCCCATCACCGCCCTCAACCTGAGCAAGCTTAGCTTCTAACACTGCTGTGGTGGGTGTTCCCTGCCTAGAGTAAGGTGAATTACCTTTTGTTTTTCCTTGGAAGACACTAATCAGTGCACTGACGGAAGCATAATTATATTGTGTGGATGGGTGAATTGGATAATGTACTCCACCATTAACATGTGGCATCGATCGATCAAAGTGCACAATATCAGACGTAAAAGTGTTGTCTTGATTGGGTGTTGTTTTATTATCTGAGCGTTTCATTTGAGCTGTCATCCGTAAAGTACTATTCAGTAATCCCACTCTATAAATATGGAACTAAAAGGTTTTTAGCTGTTAAAAGCATACAGCCAATATAAATACTTTAGATAATATACTATCAGTCTGTGATCATATACCGGTGTTAGAAGAAAAGCGCTAATAGCAGATACGCTCGGTGATACGACCGTTAAAAATCAGCTAAATATGCTTATTTATAATTATATAATCTGTAAGGTGAGGTTTGATGACGCCGCGATTTGGTCAGTTTTTTACCCGCTAAATCCTTTACTCTTCCGCTCTACAGCGCGTCTCACTCACATCTATTTAAGTGCGGATAACACCTTAGTTAAAGCCTGTACCCCTTGAGTAAGTTCCATTTCGCTATAACCTGCGAACCCAATAACCAGCCCTTGCTTAGCGCTTCCTCCACTATAATAAGAAGAGAGGGGTTCAATGCCAATCCCCTGTAGTTTAGCTCTATCGCAAACTTCTCTATCATCATAGCCATCCGTCAATAGATAGACACAGTGCATACCACCATCGCTATCTACTAGAGTTAGGCAGTGGTTTAGGCTCTGGCTGATTAAAAGCTGTAGAGTCGTCCTTCTCAGTAAATATAATTTTCGCATTTTTCGTACATGACTGGAAAAGTGGCCACTAGCCATAAAATTAGCCAAAGCAAGCTGTGGTAACACTGGTATGTTGCCATGCATCAATTTTTTAGCCGTAGCAAAAGGCTCAACTAAATCGTTAGGCAATACCAGATAACCGATACGGATAGATGGATGTAATATGCGGCTAAACGTACCTGCATATATCACCCTGCTCTGTGCTGTCAATCCCTGTAATGATGTTAATGGCGGCCCATCAAACCTAAACTCACTGTCGTAGTCGTCCTCTATTATCCAAGAATTATTTAATTTAGCCCATTCCAATAATGCAATTCTTCGAGGTAAACTTAATGTATGCCCAAGAGGATAATTTCGGGAGGGAGTTATCACGGCAACTTTACTTTTGTGCTGATCAGCCACGGTTAATTTAAAGCCTTGTTGATCAACATCGATCGGGATTTGAATGGCGTCTAATGCATTTAAGGCGCCATGAATGCCGTAGTAACATGGGTTTTCAACTAAGACATGATCACCGGGGTCAATTAATACTTGCAGCGCTAAATAAATCGCTTGCTGTGAGCCCGAGAAAATTAAAATATTATTTTTACTACAGCTAACCCCTCTGACTATTTTCAGATAAGAAGAAATTTGCTCTCTTAAATATTCACAACCAAGACTAGATGACATGTTTTGATGTTTCATGGTTCTACCCGCAAAGTGGATAGATTTTTGCCATTGCATCCAGGGAAACTCAGCCATAGCGGGTATTGCGGGTGTTAATAAACCTGCTTTAGGGGGAGTTTGATTATGCTTTTGCCACTCTAGGCGATGCATTAATTTAGAGTAGCTAATCCCTGTCCCATTATTTAACTCTAATGGTGTTTTGTGCTCTGGAGTTATAGGCGTTAAATCTATTGATGTGACGTAACTGCCCGCTCCTCTTTTGGTCTCAATATAGCCCTCTGCCTGTAATAGCTCATAGGCTGCCTTGACCGTGTTTCTAGAGAGCTTTAAAGAAACAGCTAAAGGACGGCTTGCAGGTAACTTGCTACCAGAACCTAACCGTCCTTCAACAATAGCTTTCTGTAGGGTTCTAAATAAGTGAATATATTGGGGAATATCAATTTGATCACCGATGTTAGGGATGAACAATTCCGTTAATAGTTCAGTGTTCATCAAAGTAACTTCCTAACATAAAGACGATCTGTAACAGTAAGTTAGCCTGTAACCAGCTCCGCATCTTCTCTGTGTACCGGCAGGTGACTTTCAGAGATTTCTATGTTGCACTTAGTTGACAACACAGACAAGAACCAGCATTTATTAGTGCTTAAGAAAAGAGCCCAAAATTTTAACCCTGAAGTCTTGTTGTATATCTAATAGCGCAGTTTTAAGGTTTTCGTCTGCTCTGTGTCCATCAAGGTCAATAAAGAAGTGATATTTACCAAAAACTTTGCGGGTTGGTCTCGATACAATAGAGGTTATATTGATATTTCGCTTGGTCAATTTATGTAGAACCCCTTCAAGATAGCCTGGGTAGTCGTCATGAAATAGTACAATGATACTGGTTTTATAATCTGCAGAGCATCCATTAAAGCGATCGTCGGTTTTTCCTGACAATAGTAGAAATCGGGTTTGGTTGTTTTTGTAATCGGTTATATTTTCTTCAACGTAATTAAAACTACCCGTCTCCAATAAATGACTGGGGACTACTGCCGCCGTATTAGCTTTGTCCTTAATTGCTAAAAGAGATTCCGTATTACTTTCTGTACTAATAAAATGCGCGGTTTCAAATTTATCCAGATACTCCGCACACTGTCCCTTAGCGACAAACTGTACGTAGATACTATCAATATCCTTAAAGTCTTGACAATCACTAACCAGAGAAAACTGTATGGGTAATAGAATTTCAGATTGCACATATAAGTCAGCGGTGACTAAATAATCCAAAACAAGATTAACGAAACCTTCTGAAAAGTTTTCAATGGGTAAAATACCAATTTCTACTTCTTTACCGATTGCATCAAGTGTTTTTTTTAAGGAATTATAAAATACAATATCTAAATTCAGATTGTTATGGCTGAGATACTGTTTTGTCGCCAGTTCAGAATAGGTACCTTTCGGTCCGAGTGTAGCAATTTTTTCTAACAAAATTATTACCTTAACATGTGAAATAGAGCATTTTACTTACTGAGACCTCTGCATAACTACTGTGCTCGGTAATACGGCGTTAAAAAACTGGCTCAACATGCTCATTACACCAGTAATACCCATAAAAAAGAAAGGTACACTGACTCCGCTATCTTGCCGATTTTTTTCTTGTCTTCCCTTCACTCGCAACGTTATG
>ASZI01000075.1 GCA_000416315.1 Osedax symbiont Rs2
CGCTATAAAATTAGAAAATCAGCGCTGCCTGTCACCGC
This sequence comes from Osedax symbiont Rs2, assembly GCA_000416315.1. Taxonomy (GTDB): domain Bacteria; phylum Pseudomonadota; class Gammaproteobacteria; order Pseudomonadales; family Balneatricaceae; genus Rs1. Next base: position 39 of record ASZI01000075.1, read on the forward strand.
TTAAATTGATCAGATAAAGAGTTAACAGCTATGAGTATGCGTCGAGTACTATTGTTTATCCCCTTGGTTATTTGTATTGTTTTGGGTTTTTTGTTCGTCAAGGGACTGTCGTTAAATCCGACTGAGCTCCCCTCGGCAAAAATTGGTAAGCCATTTCCTGCATTTAGCCTAGCGACGATTAGAAATGCTAATGAAGTGCTGACCGAGGCCTCTTTAACAGGCGCAGTACGCTTGGTCAATGTGTGGGCAACATGGTGCCCTACCTGTAAGCAAGAACACAGTTTTTTAAATAAGTTGGCACAGACAGAGGGTGTAGAAATTATAGGTATAAACTACAAGGATCAGCGCAGCAAGGCCAGTCAGTGGTTAAAGCGCTATCGTGACCCCTATATTTTTAATCTCTATGATGAGCAGGGCAGTTTAGGTTTGGATCTTGGTGTGTATGGCGCGCCTGAAACATACATTGTTGACGCGCAAGCTATTATCCGATATCGACATGTAGGAGAGGTCAACGCTAGAGTGTGGGTGGATATAAAAGCCAAAATGCAGGCGTTAGGTTGGAGCCCTAAAAAATCATGAAATGGTTAACTATAAGTCTAGCTATATTATCGTTTAGTGTCTTTGCTGCAATTGATACCTTTGAATTTAGCAGTGACAGCGAGCGTCAGATGTTTCGCCAATTGAGTGAAGAACTGCGCTGTCCTAAATGTCAAAACCAGAACTTAGCCGGTTCAAATTCAGCGATTGCTTTAGATTTGCGTAGAGAGCTGCATCGTATGGTGCTTTCAGGGCAGAGCAGTGCGCAAATTAAAACCTTTATGGTTGATCGTTATGGCGAATTCGTACTTTATAAACCATCGCTAAACTCATCGACATATATGCTGTGGTACGGGCCGTTCGCACTGTTATTCATTGGTTTTTTGGTGGTGTTTATGATGAGTAGAAAAACTTCAGTAAGCGCTGAAAAAGCAACGGATAATCAAGTCGATAATAAGTCGGCTAAGCATGAAGAAACCGCTGCTCACCGGCAAAAAATGCAAGATCTATTAGGTAGTAAAAATGATTGAACTATGGCTTGGAATTATTTTATTAACCTTGTTGGCAATGTCATTTATCTGCTGGCCACTGTTCAAAAGGCATAGGGCTTCTGCGGCGGTTAATCGCCAGCAAGAAAATATTCATATGTTCAAACAGCGTTTGGCTGAGTTGCAGCAGGAGAGAGATCAAAACTTACTAAATGATCAAAGCTTTGCTGAACTAAAATTAGAGTTGGAGAAAAACTTATTATCAGACGCTACGACAGAAGAGTTGGCGGCGGATGAAATAATCAGCCTTGGCCAAAAAAATAGCAGATCTCAGTTGCTGTTAGTCATTACTATCTGTGTTTCGCTGCCGATACTTGCACTGGGGTTATATGCAAAGTACGGCAGCGCAGAAGAGCTACTGTGGGTGGAGAATAAAAATAACTCGCATCAATTACCCACCGGCGAAAAGCCCACCGCAGAGCAGGCAATTGGACTGTTAGAGTCTGAATTACAGCGCAACCCTGAAAATGCAGAAGGGTGGTATATGCTAGCTGGCGCATATATGGGTACCAACCAATTTTCTAAAGGAGCGCAAGCTTTTATTCAGGTACTGGAATATTTGCCAGAGCAGTCGCCGCAATATCCCAGTGTGATTGGTCAATATGCTCAGGCCCTGTTCTTTATTGATAATAGAGTGACCGAAAAAGTAAAAGTACAGATAGCAAAAGCCTTGGCTATCGATAGTAGTGAAGTTGTCTCGTTAGGTTTGCTGGGTATTGAGGCATTTGAGCAACAAAATTATCAGCGGGCGATTGATTTTTGGCGGCAATCTCTAGGAAGTGCAGAGCCGAACGCAGCTGCGGCACTAAAATCGGGTATAGCAAAAGCTGAAAGTGAATTAGCCGCATTGGGAATTGCCGTTAAAGAGTCGAAAAGTATGATTAAAAATAAACTAAAGGTGATTGTTGATGTCGAGATAACAGCGGCACTGAAAAATAGTTTAGCCCCCGATGCCATATTGTTTGTCTTTGCCCGGCCCATCGGTGGGAAAATTCCTTTAGCAGCAGTGAAAATGAAGGTGTCTGAACTGCCAAAACGGATAGTTTTAGACGATAGTTTAGCGATGATGCCTACTGCTAAAATTTCTTTGCAGAAAAAGGTTGAAGTTAGTGCTAGAATCTCCCTCAGTGGTCAGCCTCAGTCACAAAAAGGTGATTATCAGTCCGAGGTTTTAGTCGTAAAAGTATCAGAAACAACAGATACCTTTAAGTTGTTGATAAATAAAGTTGTTGAATAGATACACTTTGTTTTATATTCATATAAATTTGCAAGTTTAGCTGGTGATATCAATCGATGGATATAGGTTTACGTGAATGGTTGATAGTGGGTGCAATAATAGTCATAGTATTGATTGTTGTTGATGGGTGGCGTCGAATGCGCGCTCAGAGTAACTCACTTAAAATAGATATAGATGAGAAACTCTCTGATTTGGGGGATGATTGTTATAATCCAGAGCTGCCGATAGGCACCGCTCGGGTATTTGTCCCTAAAGATAATAAGAAAAACTCTGCTAACTCAGCGCAAGCGAGTAATAAGCAGCATACGACTGCGCCGCTAAAAAGCCAAAAAACCACCACTCAAGTACAGAGTAAAGTAGCTGGCGACAGTTATCAATCGCGTAACAGCGCTGTAGAAAAGAGTGCCGAATTGACTGCCAGTCAAGTTCTGGATTCTACGTCTCAAACACCGGCAGTGGCCTCTGGAGCATCTGCTAGCTTAGCATTTCCTGCCTCTGAGGATCGCGCCAGTACCGAGGTTAATGATCTCAGTATTGATAACACCGCACTCGACAGTAATGAACATCAGTTAGGCTATAATACCAGTGTAAATGAACCCTCTAACACTTCAACTGCTACATCGGATCAAACATTGGTTCTTGATGATTGTATAGCTATAAAAAAAGATTCTGCTCTACAGGCGCCTGAATTAACAGAATATACAGTACAAAAACCAACAGCACTGGCAACTCCTAAACATCAAATTGACGTAAAAGAGCGCTATTCAGAAGCTGATAAACTAAGTTCTTATGACCTCCCCCATACAGTTTCTGGCAAGCAAATTTCAGCAACTGAAATGCTAGAAGTAGCCACTCAGCTAGATTCAAATTTAACTGCTCCGCTTCGGCAAGTTGATGATTCGAACTTAGATGATGATAGCTTAATCGTGCCAGCTATTTTAAAAAGTAATCATTTTAAAAAGCAACCTGCAACATCTGACTCTGTAGTGCAAAATCAAACTGTAGCAGAGGCTGATTTTGATGAAATGCTCAGCAGCACAATCGATAATTTGCATAAATCGGGCCGAGAGATGGAGCTTGATAAATTTGAGCAATTATTAGCAGAGAGAGAAAGTGATCATTCTCATATTGAAACTAATGATGATGGCGCTGAAAAAAATGAACTCGCAGTAAATATCGCCAATTTGAGTGGCGGCGAAAACTCGTTGAATATCACCACAGACTTAGAGCCGCCAGGCGCAACAGAATTGACTGACGAGTTGAGTGCCAAACAGCATGAAATTGATCAACTGAAAGCTAAATTACTCGAACTATCTGAAGAGCAGTCTGGTATAAATTCAGAACAGCCAGCAAATTTTATAACTACAGTAGATCAGCCATCTAAGTCAGAAAATATAGAATTGACCCGCGTTATTGATGATGAGGTAAATCTAGAAGATATAGCGTTGGAAGAGTTAGGCCTAGAAGGTTTAAAAATAGCAGATCTGAAAATAGAAGATCTACTATTGGAGCCCTCGGTACAAGAGCAGTCGGCCATGCATCAGCAATACACATCATCCACAACAGCACCAAGCCAAGAGCAAAATGATCTATCGATCGAAGGGCCTGCTAAAAAAGATAGCTTTGAAATAGATGCTGACCCACTGATGGATTCATTTGTAGACGCTAAAGCCTCAGAGGAACTGGTCGATCAGTTTGAGCAAGACTTAGCAGAAGATAGTCAGTCAGTAGCACATGAGTTGGATATGCCTATTACTGAAATTTTAAAAATGAATCGGCAAATGGATGCGAGCCAAGCATCATCAAAGGCTGAGAAAACAGCTGAGGATGCTGATTTAGCAGTGGATCCTCTCTTAGCTGATAGAGCAGTTCAAGATGATTTGCTATCGATAGATAGCTTTACCGAGCAAGTTAAGCAACAGCAAGACTCTCAATCTAGAGCTGAAGTAGCCCGACAAGTTGACGGGGATGATGGGATTGATCATGCGAATGATTTAGGCTTTACTGCGTTAGAGCAAGATTATGAGTTAAATGATAAAGGGAGCAGTCGCTCAGACTTTGACCCTCTAATGGACGGCTTTAAAGATATTGATGACGCTCATCCAATAGAGGGTTTGAATGGTGTTGATGAAGAGCGGCTATCTGTCAATGCGGTCGAATTAAGCCACGAAAGTCAGAAAAGTTTATTTCAAGAACTCGCTACTACTGAGGTTAAACCGGAAGCGAACACCGCGGTTAATGACTCAGTTAAAAAAGTGACCTCCAAGTCCAGAAAATCGATAGCCAATGTCGATGACCCAAATGTGGTATTAATAGTGACTGTGGTCGCTAAAAACCAGTACCTAAACGGTGCGGCACTAAAAAAAGTAGTACAAGCTTGTGGAATGGAGTTCGGCGATATGGAAGTTTTCCATCGATTTGAAGATGGAAAAGCCGAAGGCGCCATACAATTCAGTATGGCCAATGCTATTAAACCAGGTACCTTTGATATCGAAACAATGGACGAAACATCCACCCCTGGCGTTTCTTTCTTCATGTCTATGGATGAGCCACTAGATCCTAAAAATGCGCTAGAGTGCATGATGGCGACTGCAGAGACCGTGGCCACCCATCTCAATGGGGACTTATTAGACGACGATCGATCGGTGATTCGCCCGCAAACTAAAGAGCATTATCGCGAGC
>ASZI01000076.1 GCA_000416315.1 Osedax symbiont Rs2
GCACTTTCAGGGGGACAACAGCAGCGCATAGCACTGGCTAGAGCACTGGCACCGAAACCGGAAGTCTTGCTCTTGGATGAGCCACTCTCGGCACTAGACTTGAAATTGCGACAATCGATGCGCGATGAATTGCAGCAATTGCAGCGCGATACTGGGATTACCTTTATTTTTGTCACCCACGATCAGGAAGAAGCGCTGGCGATGTCAGATAGAATCTGTGTCTTAGCCGAAGGGGAAGTGCAGCAGTTGAGCAGCCCGAATGAGATTTATGAAAATCCGATTAATAAGTTTGTCGCCGATTTTATCGGCGAGACCAATTTTATGGCCGTCACTATCGGCGCTGTCAACAGCGCAACCGCAGCAATTACTAACCCCCTTGGCATTCAATTAAATGTACCTAATGCAGGTTATCGCCCAGGACAAGAGGCGACGATGTCGCTGCGACCAGAAAAAATATCGATCAACACCCAAGGGCTAGAAGTAAATTTGCAAGGTGAAATAGTACATCGCACTTACATGGGCGGTTATACCCATTACAAAGTCCGCACTGCAAATGGCATTGAGCTGCGGGTATCAAAGCGCAACACAATCAGTAATGACACTGAATACCAGCTCCAGCAGCGCGTGGACATAGGCTTCAGCAAAACCTCAGTGCGGGTGTTATGCCAATGAAAAAACTCAGTTTAAATTTCTGGGGCCTGCTACCCGCTTATTTAGTGATGTCATTGTTGATGGTGTTACCGCTATTAATTATTTTTTATGTCTCATTCATGAGCTCAGATCCGTATGGCGGATACAAGGCGGTTTTCTCGCTGGATTCCTATACACAAATTCTTTACTCCTATGATTGGGATGAAAATTTAGTACTGAACTTGCAGTACTTGAAAATCATCGCTAGGACGTTATTACTCTCAGCTGCGACAGCCATAATCTGCCTGCTGATTAGCTTTCCTGTCGCCTATTACATCTCACGTCAAAGCCACACCATGAAAACGTTGCTGCTCTATTTAGTCACGCTGCCATTTTGGGTCAGCATGGTGGTGCGGGTCTACGCATGGGTGCTGATATTAAGTAACGATGGGGTACTGGAAAATGGGCTGCGTTTCTTTGGTCTGATTGGCGATATCGACAGCTTACTCTACAACAATGGCGCGATGATGGTGGGCATGGTTTACACCTACATTCCACTGATGATTTTACCCATCTACGCCAGTATCGAAAAGCTGGATAGCCGCTTAATTGAAGCGGCCAGTGATCTTTACAGCAGCCGGATGAACACCCTGAGAAGGATTATCTTGCCACTGTGCAAGCCAGGTATTGTCGCGGGGTTTGTCTTAGTGTTTGTGCCAAGTTTAGGAACCGTACTTGAGCCCATGCTGTTAGGTGGCGGCAAGACCATGATGCTGGGGAATCTGATTCAAAACCAATTTGGGGTAGCCAGAAACTGGTCTTTCGGTGCGAGTTTAACGGTTTTACTATTGTGCATTGTTTTAATCTTTTTGATGTTTCAAGCGCGCAGAACAAATCTAAATAAGGAGTTCTCATGAATATTTCGGCGCTGTTTAAACCTAATCGTGAGGCCACGCACTACCCGGGCTTTGGTGCGGTGGGAATACTCTTTTTCAGCTTTCTGTATTTTCCAATACTGGTGATCATCACCTATTCATTCAATAGTAATCGGATTGTCTCAGTATGGCAGGGATTCTCCTGGAAGTGGTACGCCAGTGCACTGCAAAACGAGGGGTTACTGAATGCGTTGCAGGTATCATTTACCGTGGCGTTGTTCGCCACCTTGATCGCTACTGCCATTGCTACCGCTGCCGCCTTGGTATTATCACGGGGGAAGAATGTAAAGCACGCTAAGTTATCACAAGCTGTGGTCAACCTACCTTTGATGCTGCCTGAGATTGTCTTCGCGGTGGCTATTTTGATTTTGTTTTCTCAGCTGGGCATCCAAAATGGCATGTTAAAGCTGATACTGGCCCACAGCGCCTTTTGCATTCCCTTCGCTTTTTTACCGATACGCGCCCGATTGCAGGGCATGGATAACAATTTAGAGCAGGCGGCCCAAGACTTATACGCCACCCCTCTAGTCACATTTCGCCGTATCACCCTGCCTTTGATTGCCCCCGGTATTTTTGCCGGAGCGATGCTCAGCTTTGTCATCTCGATGGATGATTTCATCACCAGTAATATTGTTTCTGGAGGTGGGGCAACAACTTTACCTGTCTACATTTTCTCACTGGTAAAACAGGGGGTTTCTCCAGAGCTCAACGCAATATCAACGTTAATCATGGTCGCGTCTCTATTGATCGCGACCCCTTGCTGGCTTATTGCCAAGCGCAGTCGCTAAACGGCACTGTGGCGAAAAAAATCACTAAATAGTCATAATAAAAGGAAAAAAATCTATGCAGTCATTTACAAAAATAAGCTTATTGGCCATTGGTATTTCTCTGGCAGCGGGAGCAAATGCCGCCAGCGATAAACTAAATATTTACACTTGGGCAGAGTCGATAGATCCGGTACTTATTGAAAAATTTCAAACTGAAACCGGGATTAATATCACCTTAGATAGTTACACCTCCAATGAAGATTTACTGGCCAAGTTAAAGTCAGGCAGCAGTGATTACGACGTAGTTTTCCCCAGCCAGCACTTCGTTAAAATCATGGTTCAAGAAGGCTTGCTAAAAAACATTGATGCCAAAAATATGGCGGCGTTCAAGCTAGTTGATGAGCAGTGGAAAAACATGTGGTGGGATCAAAAGTCAGAGTATTCGATTCCCTTTGTCTACGGTACCGCAGGCTATACTGTCAACCGCGACAAATATAAGGGGCCAGCTAACTCTTGGAAAGAGTTCTTTGAACCCACCGGTGCCGCAATAGGCAACATTGCGGTGTTTAGCACCCCAGATGAAATCATTCCTGCCGCCCAGCTGTATTTAGGGGTGGAGTTTTGTACTGAAGATAGCGCACAGATGAAAAGAATATTCGAGCTCTTAAAAAAGCAGAAGAAAGATGTCGCGGTTTACAGCTCGGATAACATCAGCTCGCGGATCGCCAGCGGTGAAGTAGTGATGCACAACTGGTGGGATGGCGATTCGATGCGCACGCGCAAGAATAACAACGCGCCAATTGAATATGCACAACCAAAAGAGGGCTTAGTAGGGTGGTTGGACTCAATGGTAGTGCCGATTAATTCACGCAATGTGGATAACGCTAAAACCTTTATTAACTGGATGAGCGAGACAGATAACGCCACGATAGAGTATAACTATTATGCGCATTCATCTGCCGTGAAAATAGATCAGAGCAAAGCGCTACATCAAGCTGAAAACTCACCTGAAATATTTCCCAGCGCCCCGATCAAGTTTACCCAAGCTTGTTCACCTGCTGCACAAAAGCTAGTTGATAAAGTCTGGACACAATTACTGCAATAACCGAGCAGCTAGCGTTTAAAAAAATACTGGCACTGTGGCAAATCAGCCTTGATCTACAGCAAATGTAGATCAAGTTCTTGAGCCTGCAACCTAGGTTGGTTTATTGGATCAGTATTTTGATTTCCTTGACTCTGCGTTCGGTACTCCCTCGATAATTGATTTTCACCTTGGTACCGTCGCGTAATATAGATATTGGAAAGGTTCTACCACCCAGACCTTCAGAGGTTATTTTCACATCAATGGCAATTTGATATTGTTTTTCATTTAAAGTAAACAACCTTGGTTGCGCTTTGAAGTCAGAGATTAGTCCCTCCTTTTCAACTGCCAATAAAGAACAACTAATAAGTAAAGCCGTCGCCACTACACTGATTTTTACCGAAATCATCGCCATTCCCTTCATCGTTTAATCCGCTCTTATTTCTCGCCAGGAGGTACGTTTTCCGACACCGATGCCCTTATACTTTTTCCCTTGCATGGTGTTTGCATAAGAACAGTTGTCTCCGCCTGTTTTACAGACACTCGAGCTGCTAAATATCATTACTTCCTGATCTGTTTTGTTCTCGCCGTCTAAAATATCTAAAAAGGTCGGAGCTTGTCGGCTATTAATTTCAAAACCAGATGTTGATGAGAGAGTCTTGGTTCCAAATTTGTCTGATATACCAGTTTCTATGCCGTCACCTTGATCAATAACTCCATCATTATTGATATCTACCGCGATATAATCAAATCTTGCACCGCTATTAGCGTCCAGGGACATTAAATAGTTCTTTGATGAGGGTAAGCACTTATCAGCATTGTTAGGTAAATCTGAAACAAAAAATATCCGCCCATCGCTTCGATGATTAGATCCGTCATGACTATCCCGGTAGACAGAGCGAACTATAACTTGCTCCCCATAGGAGCTATAAGTGACTCCGAGATTTTCGTTGGTGACTACATCTGTGTGGCTATAATTGGGCATTTGTAAATCCATATACCAACCTTTTTGGTATCCAGAGTATTGATTGTTACTGGTAATACGCACTTCTCGATTTACTTCTTGTTGGCTAGAGGTTATAAATTTTACGTCTCCATGGTAGATAATGCTCTGCTTTAAAAGCTCTGCTCTACCGGTAACTGTCACGCCTTGGTCTTTTATTCCATAGAAGGTTTGCACGCCGATATTTTTGGCTAAAGTATCTTTTTCTTCCAAGTATTTTCCCGTACCGAAAAAGATCATTATGTCTTTATTGGGCAGTTTTACCGCTGTTAAGGCGGCGGTTATTGGCTGCTCCTGACCTTGATCATCCACCGCAGAAAACAGTAGCGAGGGATTTTGATCATCATTATTATCATTGTCTGCACCCCAGTCATCAGCAGATTCAGAACTCAAATCAAATTTCCAAACATTGCCAAATAGATCTCCAGCATACAGGTAATCTTTTTTGCCATCGCTGTTAACATCAAGCCCGACCACCGCCCCCAAACCATTGGCGATACTATGATTGGCAGGATCTTTCATACCTACACCTGTGGATAGTTTTTTCTCTATAGCCCCGGTTGCCACATTCAGTAAAAACAACACCGCATTACCGGTGCTGCTGAGGTGGTTGTCACTCTCATCACTTGCCGTGGTATTATTATATCCACTTGATATAACAACGTAGAAATTGCCATCATTTAAACGCATTATTTGCGGACTACTATAAGTAAACCCTAAGTCCGCATCTATTGCATCGCTAAACTCCCACTGAAATACTGAACTTGCAGCAGACTCGGTATTTTGATAGTCATCACTGCTAACATCTAGTGCGTAGATGCCCTGTCCACCTCTGCCTAGCCCCCCTACCAGTAAGCTTAGCCACTTATCATCAGCGTAGACCGACTCAACTACCGGAGATCCATCCACATAAAATTGATGCCGGTAATTTTTATCTGCTAAATATTTCAAATTGGGTAACACTTTAGAGGGTATAAAGGCCAATTTTTCATAACCATTGTCAGCATTGAAACCATGCAACATTCCATCATTCGCGCCTAGATAAATCATCGGGCTTCGGTCTTTGTTGCTGGCATAAAAATCAGAGTATTTACTGGCGAAATCAGCATCGCTATAAGCATTAATAATCGGCGGCGCCACGTATACCGGCGTCGAGTTCACAACATCCCCCATAGGTAAGGTTCTATCTCTATAATCAGAAAATTCAGTGCCTTTAATGTAGGCGACAATCCGTTGATCACCAAACAGATCGGCAATTTCTTGCAGATTAAAATTTTCTTTTTTAAACAGTGAACCGCTTTTATGCCCGCTGTATACCACTCTGCTAGACACGTTTAGCTCAACCGGAGCACTCCATTCAGGAGTTTTGGAAACTTGATAGCTATCTTTGTCTATCGCCAATGCAATCAGTTCACCCGTCCAATCTTTAGCCGTGTAGCGAGACTGATATAATTTGGAGTTAGCGACCAACTCGCTGGTATTCGCACTGGCGGCAGCGACTGATTGACTGGTATCGGTGATGTCTGTCAAAGCTTTACCGAATGAAGTTTTGAGCTCCTCATAAGTACTTGCGTTATAGTATTTGCCGTGACCGTAGCCTTCTTTCTCTGCTGCATCTTCAAGCATTTTCAATGCTTTAGTATCATTTAAGGTAAAACCTACGGTATAGGTTATTAAATTTTGCTGAGGGAATAATACGTCATTAAAACTTTTATTCGCCAGATCTAATTCATCCTGTCCGCGTAAATCTGTCTCATAGGCAAATTTTGCGATGTCATCTAGAAATAAGTACCGCTGGTATATATCGTTATTATTTAAGTCGCCATCATTTGCCACATTATCATAATCGCCAAATTTAACCGTCCTACCGGAAACTTGCGCATCTAAGCCGGGAAAGCTAGCGTCGAAATATGGCACTCCATCAGTCAAGACAATCGAGTAATTTTTTTGACAGCGATATTGAATCGGGCTCTCTCTTCCGACAACATCACTATTGTAAATGGATCGACCGTTCCTAAAATAACCGACCATTTCATAATAAGCTTCCGCCAGTGGAGTCCAACTGTCCGGTTCTAAATGATTAATAGCCTGTTCTATAAAGGTATACGACTGATTGGGCACTATAGTTGGTATTTTACATTCGCTAACAACTCGCCCACCCTTAGCGTTGTCACTTGCGGTTGGCTTATTAAAGGCACCTAGGCAAAATCTAACATCAGCGGTTTCTTTGATAATATCAATGGCCACTTTTTTGGCAATCGCTAAACGACTCGCCGAAGCTCCAGGATCAACAATACCCATGCTTCCGGAATTATCAATCAAAAAAAGTACATTGGGTTCAACAAAACCTGTGGTCTGCAATGGATAATTGGGGAGGGATAATTCATCTGCAACAGGACAAGTGGCGATCGCAAGACCAACCAACATCATTAAATAAGTTTTATATTTATTCATTTTAGTACTTCCAATATTTCTATACATTCCATATATTGCATCTTTAATTTGTATTAATTTTTAATATAAAAAGATTGCAACATCACTTTTGAGCGTCCTTCACCTTGAGCCCACACCGTAATTCTAAATTCTGCACTGCCAATTTTTTCGTATTTCACCATTGGATTATTAGATGCATTAGGTTCTTTATAGTCAGCATTTTGCACACATAATTTACGTTCATCGTCATCTATTCCAGTATTTAAACTAAGGTCGTTACACACCCAATTAGCGGGATCTAACAGCTCTGAATCTGTCATTAACTTTAAGCTACCCGCCGGCGGAACATCCCTTACATATCCGGCTTTAAAATTTGCTCTCTCTGTCGCTTGTTCGGCCCCCGCCAATGCAACTTCTGCGCCTTGAAAAGCACGGTAGTTGTCTATGCTGTTACCGCCAATTCGCTCTTGAATGGTGACACTTTGCATCGCTGCAAGCCCCATCATCGACATCAGCAATAAAAAGATCAGCCCTATGATTAAGGCCACGCCAATTTGCGCTGATTTTATAGGTGACTTGATAGCTGACTTGATAGCTGATTTATTCAATGTTTACGATTCCTCAAGGCAATAGTCGCGCTATACTCCTGGTATAAGCGCTTGTCTGGCGCCTGAAATTGCCGCCTCTTTATGCCGTTTTCATCCTCCACCCAAAATGGCACTATTAAAGTTTGAGGATCATCAGTGACATTGGGTATATCACTGGCGACAATTATATTAATTCGCACCGCGCGCACTTTTTGCCAGGTAGCAGTGGTAGCAGCAGTGCTACCAGTGCCTACTTGCAATTTATCTGCAGTCATATAAGTACTATTTGGCGGTACTATATCGATACCTTCTACCCCATCCAGATCAACGGCGAAGCTGAAATCTAAGTGGTGTACGTCGGCGAGAATAACAAATTCATCTTCTGCAACACTTGTCCCTGGTTTTTTATCTGCCGGTCCAGAAATTCTTCTTCTAACTAACTTTTTATCGCCTCGCAAATAAAAACAATAGCGCATTTCACTGTCTTTACTCTGATCTAATTCAGGATCGATATAGTACCAATACACTTCAAGAATTTTGACTGTCGCATCAATAGTACATTCATCAACTCCGCCGACAATTTCTTTAATCGCCACAGTGTTGTAATCTAATTTAAAGCCTGCAGTTTGTATTCCCTCACGCAACTTTTTGACAGAAAACCGTCCTTTGTCTTGCACTTGACTGATTGCCTGCTGCAATCTGTAGCTTTGCCCGGAGGTAATAAAGACGCTGATAATCCCCCCAATAACAAATGCCCCTAAGGTCATTGCTATCATCAACTCTATTAGAGAGAATCCAAGCTGAGGTGTTGTTTTCTTAGCAATTAATCTATTTCTAGCTGTCAACGATATCATATTCGACTACTCGCGCTAAAGCTGAACATCGCACGATCATTGGCACCGCAAGTGTTTGGCATCGCTATATCAGCATTTTTTTCCAGCCAGCAAATAGTAATAGTATAAACTTTTACATTGGCCGCAATTCCCATGACCTGCGGACGACTTATAACCACCCTGCCACTAGGTAATTTGCGAACAGCCTGTGCGATCCAGTGTGCAATATCCTCGGCGGCCACACTTCCCGCAGGCGCGTTGCCATTTCCATTTAGCTGTAATGTATAATATTCAGCGACTGCCTGAGTACTATTTACAAACAGACTATCAGCAATTTCATGGGCTAAATTAACCGCTTGCAAACGTTGATAAGCATTTTGATTTAAGGCCATTGCAGCTAATTGGACATTCGCCATACCCAATAACCCCACCGAGACAATCAGAATGGTAACTAGTACCTCGATCAAGCTGCTACCTTGTTGACGCCTCATATACATTTTTCTTTCTCAACAGTGACTGTTCCAAACGGGGTTATTTGAATGGTCCTTGCGTGCTTGTACTCAAAATCTACACAGCCATCAATTTGTGTTCTAAAGCCAATGGCTATAGGAGGCACTAATTCGGCGCTACCGTCGGCACTTAAAAAAGCCTCTCCATTAGCTTTATAAATGAGTTGGTGGCTATTTACCCCTCCCAACTGCACTCTTGCCCCTTGAGAGGATACCTTCCAGTAGCGAATCACTTCAGTTTTAGCTAGCTCGGGGTTGTACCAAGTAGCTATCCATCCTCGACTCCAGTTGACGGCAGTATCATCGCAGCTTTCACCATCGACACTGGCACAGAGAGTGACTCTTGAATTTCGAGAAATAGCTTCGCTGCGTACCATGTGGATACTTGAAATCAACTTATCTGCCAGCGAACTGCCGCGTACCCCCAACACACTAGTTTCGAAACTGGGGATAGCGACAGTGATGAGCAGCAATGTCACGCTAACAGCGATCATCAATTCTACTAAACTAAATCCTTTTTGCATAAATCAGATCAATACTCTCAAGTTCATGGATAAGCCAGTCACACCTACTCCGGCTTGGTGCTAGGGAATTTCGGAACATGTCTCGTACCCTCCCTATGCGCTAGTGTGACTTGTTTTGACGTTTTCTAAGAATTGCTAATTTTGGCTAGCTAGCAATCACCAAAGCCAAGGTTATGAGCACAATTCATCAAGCCTGGTTACTTTGAACTCCGCTACCATTTATAAAAATTAGCCAATTTCAATTTATTGTTAAAACAATCAGCTTAATTTTAACTTAATTATTTAAATTTATCGCACTTTTATTGCGCCTATTATGATTAATTGCTGATAATAGCTCACAAGACATACAGACCTATTATAAGGAGTCATTTATATGGCACTTATTAGAGAAACTCTGGACATGCCTAAGAGTTTCTGTGCATGCTGGTCCGAGGTTACCTTAACAATCAAGCTAATATAAATTAGCCTGAAATCTTTGCATAACTTACCCAGAAGGTATGATAACTGCGCTCGGTAATACGGCGTTAAAAACCGGCTCAATATGCTCATTTACACCAGTAATACCCATAAAGAAGGGCACACTGTACCCAAAGTGAGGGGCACACTGACTCCGCTATCTCGCCGGTTTTTGCCTTGTCTTACCTTCGCTCGCAACGTTATGCAGAGGTCTCACTATCAAGAAAACCAGAAAGTGATTTCAACACCAATAGATGCTGACAAAATATTATAATTTCCTATGCAGACCAATATCTAGTAATTTTTCGGTCTCAATCACCGAATCTAGGTTTAAGTGTACACTATGTATCTACGCATGTAATTAATATTACATCTTACTAATGCGGCTTATGTGAGAATAAGTAACGCAGACCTCAGCATAACTTACCAGAGGGTATGATAACTGCGCTCGGTAATACGGCGTTAAAAACCGGCTCAATATGCTCATTTACACCAGTAATACCCATAAAGAAGGGCACACTGTACCCAAAGTGAGGGGCATACTAACTCCGCTATGTCGCCGGTTTTTCGCTCGCAACGTTATGCAAAAGTCTCATTTAATAAATAAAACTGATCTAAGTATACGTCAGTTCAGAATTACACGACCGAGCCGAGTTTAAATATAGGTAGATACATACCCACCACTAAGCCACCGACGATAGTACCTAAAACGACCATGATGAAAGGCTCCATCAGAGAAGACATGTTGTCGACCGCATTATCAACCTCCTCTTCATAAAAAGAGGCGACTTTATCGAGCATAGTATCGAGCGAGCCAGCTTCCTCACCAATAGAGATCATTTGCACCACCATATT
>ASZI01000077.1 GCA_000416315.1 Osedax symbiont Rs2
GGGGTACCTGTTTCACCACCAAACAGAGGGGGTGGAGAGGTAAAGTGCGCCATAGGTTCCGCCGCCGCCCAAAATACACCACCACCTGCAAGTAGGGTGCACATCAGGATCGAGATCCAAGTAAAAGTGGACATCTCCGGGGCTTTTCTGCCGCCTAATACCACTGAACCGGTGCGGGCAAACGCCAGGTACAGGCCAATAAAAAAAGTCAGCAGTAACAGTACTTGCCAGTAGGCACCAAAATACTTGGTGGACAGACTAAAGCTGGCATTAACCCAGGCTGATACCATCTTAATGTCATACAGCGCAAAAGCGGCAAACAGCACTAGCAGTCCACCACTGAGGAAAAACACCGGAAGGTCCACCCCCTGCAGCAGTTTCTTGCCAGGGCTGCTCTCCTGGCTATTTTCTGTGAATGTCGTTTCGTTCATTTATATTCTC
This sequence comes from Osedax symbiont Rs2, assembly GCA_000416315.1. GTDB lineage: Bacteria > Pseudomonadota > Gammaproteobacteria > Pseudomonadales > Balneatricaceae > Rs1. The sequence goes on from ASZI01000077.1 coordinate 442, forward strand.
CTGATGGTCTTTATATTTATAGTAACCAGGTTGTTTAAATCACTGTCTTAGGAGAGCAGTGAATGTTGTTTTTGGGATGAAAAAATTGCTACTAATTCAAAAATGAACCACTAGTGCTTACGATCTTGCCGATAAGCTATTTTCAAAAAAACGCAACCAGTTCAATCCCATGATTTTAGCGACTTCAGCATCGTCAAAACCAATTTCTTGCAGCCCGCGAGTTAGGTTGGGGAAATCCCTGCTATCGCGAAACCAAGGCAGTGGCAAAGGCCAGCCTGCATTATTTTTATTGCCCTCACCGAAATCTTTCTGTTTGCTCCAGCGGCCATTGCGCATCCAGTCTAAAATGGAAACAGGCTGGTTTTGGCACAGATCAGTGCCTATTCCTATATGATCTATGCCCATTAAATCAGCTGTGTTAGCAATCATCTGGCAGAAGTCTTGCAGTGTGCAATCGGGGCCATTTTTTAAATGGAAAGGATAGAGGCTAAAACCTAACAGCCCACCAGATTGGCTCAGTTGTCGCAGTACTAAGTTAGACTTATTGCGCTTGGCCGGGTAAAAACTCGTTGGGTTGGCATGGGATATAACGATAGGTCGGCTGGATATCTCGATGGCCTCTAAAGTGCTTTTTTCACCGCTGTGACTCATGTCGATAATCATGCCAACGCGGTTCATTTCAGCAATCGCCTGTTTACCGAAGCGAGTGACACCACTGTCAACTTCCTCATAGCAACCACAAGCCAATAAGCTCTGGTTGTTATAAGTCAGCTGCATGATCATAAGATTTAGCTCGCGCATAATCTCAATCATGCCAATATCATCTTCGATCAGGGAGCAGTTTTGCGCCCCAAACATGATGCCCACTTTTCCCCGTTGTTTGGCCAAATGTATATCTGCCGCGGATTTTATTGGCATGATTAAATCAGCATTGTCTTCAAACAGGCGGTTCCACTGAGCAATGCGCAATAAAGTCTCGCGAATTTGCTCGTGGTAGACAATGGTGGCATGCACCATCGTCACTCCACCGCTTTGCAGCTGTTGGAATATTTCTCTATCCCAGTTTGAGTACTGCAAACCATCAATGACAATTAAATCGCTATGCATTGTCAGTCTCCTGCTAGGCGTTTATATAACAAGTTTTTACTATGGTATAAAACTCTTTGGCATAGCTGCCCTGCTCGCGAGAGCCAAAGCTGGATTCTTTGCGCCCGCCAAATGGCACATGATAATCGGTACCTGCAGTGGCCAGGTTGACCATTACACAACCGGTTTTAGCATTGCGTTTAAAGTCACTGGCGTATTTTAGCGATTGGGTAATGATGCCGCCGGTCAAGCCGTAGTTGGTATCATTTAGTGTGGCCAGAGCCTCGTCGTAATCTTTAACTTTGATAACACAGGCGATAGGTGCAAAAGTTTCGTCGCGGTTGATCTTCATCTGATTGGTTGTATTGGTAAATAGCGCAGGTGTTAAGAAGTACCCCGGGTTCTCAGTGTCTATCACTTCTCCGCCGAGTGCTAAATACGCACCCTCTTCAGTAGCGGATGCCAGGTAGCTGAGGTTCTGCTGCATTTGCCGGGCATCGGCGACGGCGCCTATATGTACACCTTCTGCCATTGGGTCACCTACCACAAGTTTCTTCATTCGCTGTATTACTGCAGCGACGAACTTATCGTGGATTCCCTCAGTGACAATAAGACGCGAGGATGCTGTGCATTTTTGTCCGGTGCCAAAAAATGCGCCGCTAACGGCACATTCAACGGCAGTATCAAGATCCGCATCATCTAAGATCACTAAGGCGTTTTTACTGCCCATTTCCAGTTGGCATTTAACTAAATTAATCGCCGTGGCGGCGGCAACTTTGCGGCCCGTTTCCAAAGATCCGGTGAAAGTAACTGCGTCAATCTGACGAGAGTGAATAAGGGTTTCGCCGACTTGACTGCCAGAGCCCATCACTAAGTTGAAAGTACCTGCAGGTAAGCCCTGTCGGGAAATGATTTCAGTCAGTGCCCAGGCGCTGGCGGGAACCTGGCTTGCCGGTTTGAAGACCACTGCATTGCCAAAGGCTAAGGCTGGGGCAATTTTCCAGGCTGCAGTCGCTGTAGGGAAATTCCAGGGGGTGATGATGGCGACAACTCCGACCGGCTCCCGGTACGTTTCAATAGCGATGCCCGGACGTACTGAGGCTGCGGTCTCGCCCATTTGTCGTAGAACTTCAGCTGCGTAGTAGTGAAAGAATTGTCCCGAGCGGTAAATTTCTCCCATGCCCTCTGCCAGGGTTTTTCCCTCTTCACGAGATAACAAGGTACCTAACTCTTGTTTGCGTTCTATCAGCTCATCACCAATCGACATTAATACAGAGTAACGCTGTTCCAGGCCACTTTGCTGCCACTGCAGTTGACCTTCAATGGCTGCATTAATCGCCTGCTGAGTTTGCTCAGCATCAGCTTGAGCATAATGTCCAATGATATCGTTGGTGTTGGCTGGGTTTATGTTAGCAATGTTGGTGGCGCCATCTAGCCACTGCCCAGCGATAAAGTTACAGAATACGTTATCAGACATAATAGTCTCCAAATTAGAATTGAAGCCATCATAGGGAATATGTTGTAATAATAAAAATTAATAATAAATATCTAACGATAAGGAATTCTTATCATGTTGCCAGAGTTGAAGATTACTCAATTACGCCACTTTGTCTGGGTTGCTGAATTAAAGGGTTTCCATCTTGCCGCCGAAAAAGCGCATCGAACCCAGCCGGCTATCTCTTTGTCGGTACGTGAGCTAGAGAATAAGCTGGGTCAGCCATTATTCGAAAAGCGCAAAGCTAAAAGCTCTAAAACTGAACTCACTCCCTTTGGCTTGTACTTTATTGCCAAAGCCAAGGAGTTCATTGCCCATCACGATAGAGTGGCAGAGGATATGTTATTGCTGGCCAACTATAAGGCCGGGCATTTAAGGTTTGCCTCAGTGCCTTCAATTTCCAGCAGAATACTGCCTGCTCTGTTGCAGAAATTTATTGTCAATGCACCGGATTTGAAAGTCAGTTTGTATGACGACAACTCTGATGCGGTGATGAGAATGGTAGAAAACCGGCAAGTTGACTTTGGCATTTCGCATTTGTTTGATGAAACTGAACACAGTGATAAAAATTTCCTGCCTATCTGGGAAGATAATATCGGTGTGGTCTGTCCCGTTGATCATCCTCTGGCACATTACAAAAGCCTAAATTGGAGTCAGTTAAGTCAGCACCGTCTGATCGCCAACGGCACATCCAGATTACTGGAGGGCAGTAAAGCTAAAGCTGTGGTTGAGCAATCACAGTTTTATGTATCGAATATGATTTCTCTGATTGCCATGTTAGAGGCAGGTTTTGGCATCACAACCCTACCTTGGTATGCCTTTCCTCAGGAGAATGCTAAGTTGGCTTTTATTGCGCTGGATAAACCGGTGATTAAACGTCGCATTGGTATAGTGATGTTGAAGAATAAATCACTGTCTCCCTCGGCACAGGCTTTTGTGGATTTTATACTGAAGCAAATAAATGCCCAGCCGAGCTGATGAAAATAAATAGGAGTTTTTTATCTAATAAGAATTTTGATAAGTTATTCTTATTGGTTGATAGAGCTTTTTGGTTTGTGCGCAGGGCATTTTTTATTGATAATCCGAGCAAATATATTTGCCAGACAGAGCACTTGTCTGTGGATCCAGAACCCTGTCTTATCGCACAGAGTCGCTGCTGTGGGAATAAAAAAATATAGCCAGGCATTGCAGAGGAAAACACTATGACACTCCCCGCTTCGATAATTTCTGCCCTGCAAGGGCCCAGGGCGTTACCTTTAAGAGCTGTTGAGCAAGTGATGGATGTTGAACGCTTAGGTGCCATGCATCAGAGCCGGCTCAGTTTTATGCGTAGTTTAATGCGCCGTATCATGCGCGAGTGCTGGCAGATAAAGATAGATAAACTAGCACTGGATCAACAGGGTTACGGCACTGTTATCTACCGTATTCAAACGCCTAATCGGGTTTATAGTCTGGTTATATTCTCCGAGTATTTAGCCGATGAAGATCGCAACGACCGGGTCATCGCCAGCAAATGGGATTTAACCATGGCACTGGTCGACGGAGAGATCGACGATGATTACCTGCAGATGTTGCAACGCAACGTGCCTAGACAGGAGGCGGGTCGGGTCGATGCCAGAGTGTTTGTATTATCCAGAGCCAACCGTAGTATGCGAAATTTCGACTATATAGTTGATAAACTCGCGGGCGGTGAACAACCTGATATAGCTAAACTCTCCGCCGTCGGCTATTTGTACCGTACTACTGCAGTATACGGTAGCGGCAAGCTGGGGATGGCTGACTGGGAGAAAGTCAGCAGCTGCTTTGTTGATTTTAATCGACCTTTTTCTGCTGAAATGTTCGTTTGTCTGATGTTGCGTAATTTTAGTTTGCTACAAGTAGAGCACATCGCCAAAAATAAATCCGTTGATAGCTTTAGACCCATGAAAACTGAGATCAAACGCTTCATAGGTATAGGTAATTCGACCGGACTGGGTATGGCTCCTTACTTAATTAATCATCCTCTGCTGATTAACCGTTGGATCGAAATGCGCGAGTTGGCACTGGCCAGAATCCGAGTGCTGGGCGCTATCGACACGAAAGTGCAGCAACAATTGTATGTTTTGCTCGAGCGTGCAAAACAATATACCGAACAGACCGTCACTGAAGATGAAGGACAAACAGCTAACAATAAAGACTTGTTAGAGGATTTAACGGCTCTGGAAAAAAATATTCGCAAGGGCTTGCACGACTGGGATAGCTTGCTTGTTTGGAGTGAACGGCATTGCTCGCTACAGGGCCAGGAAATGTTAGTGTCATTAATGCTCGAGCTATATCCGGAATTAGTCGATGATCTGGAAAACTATCTGGTGGTTGATGAAATGATGGATCTAGACCCGCTAATGCCGCTGAAAAAGGTACAGCAGATTATTCAAAAGCGTTATGGCTGGGCTTTGAGCTATGATTTTTCCAGTCCACAAGCGCTGCAGTATTTTTGGTATCGCTCGCAAGAGAAAATGGAACCTCGCTTAGGACAGGCAAGTTTTGAGCCGGGGGAAGACCGGCAAATGCCTTTGGGAATCGCCTGGGAAGTGCGCAAATGTTTTGATTTAGTGACCAGTCATCTGCAGAGCGATCCGCAGCAGAGTACCGGCCATTTTGTGTTAGTACAGCCGCAGTTACGCGGTATCTTGAGGCGGGGGCAAAGTATGAATAAATCTAGCTACGGCGACATCCAAGTAAATTTACTGGATGAAAATGTCCTGCCTATGCATTTATTGCGTTGTAAGCTGGCATTTTTTGGCGTCGGAAAGTTTGATCCGAAATCCAAACTTTGGGTAAGAAACACCATGTTTCAAGGTGCTCCACTGTTGGAGGAAATTGGTCTGCCATTTAACGATGACTGGTTCATGCCCCTGGCTCCGTCAGATGGCCAAGCAAAGGAGGCATCATAATGCATATTTCAATGATCGAATTAAAGGCAGCACTGCGCCGGTGTTTTGAAGCATCGGGTTATTTTGTTGGTAATTACGAAGATGCAGCCGAGATGATTGTCTGGCTAGAAAAACACGGCTTACAAGGGTTAGCTGAATTTACAAGCATGTTACCTTATCTGTGCCAAGATCAAGATAAACCTCTGAGTACCATCGTCTATGAAGACAGCTGCGCGATAGTCATCGACAGTCACAACCGCAGCTCACTTAACTGTATCGCGGCCGCCGTTGACGTGGCTTACTTAAAAGCCCAAGAGGCGGGCATAGCGACAGTTACAGTGCGCAACTGCCACAACAGGCGATTCGTTTTAAAGGCGATCACTGATTGTGGCAGAAGGGGGGTAAGTGTGGCCGCCTATTGGCAAAATGGTAAAAATAAAGTCACAGAATATACCGCCTCAATTAAAGCTGGGCACAGATACCCAAGTTATAGCGAGGCACTAACGGATTTGAATTACTGTGATCAGCAACAGCAGAGCTTGACGATTATTTGCAGTGCCAGAGTCGATCTGCAACCGTCGCTTAAAAAAATCACCGCTGTCGGTGAGATACAGTCTATTAGTGCAGAGCAAATTGCCGAGAAAAAACAGCACAGTGTCGAGCAAGGCATCGAAATTGCAACCCAGCTATGGGACAACATTAATCGAATTGGCGAGGGGGTCTTGGTTGAGAGTACCGATCAATCCCGTCGAGGTGCAGGTTAGGAGCAAACGAGCAATTGTAGAACCTTTCAAGTTTAAAGCGCCAATTTTACAATAGCTGCTGTGCTTATAAATTTTGCGTGCTTTTCTGTTATGATGTGCGCTTTTTATCTTAGAGGCTGCAGCATGTCGGTTAAATACATTCGCTCAATATTGTTAATACTGATCAGTATCTTTTCAGTAATGGTGAATGGAGCCTCGAAAAACAGTACTAAGGTCTTAACTTTTACAGCCATTCCGGATCAGGATCAGAGCCAGCTGCGCCTACGCTTCCAGCAAGTCGCCGATTATTTAAGCGCAGAACTCGGCGTTCAAGTTAACTATATTGCGGTTAAATCTTACGCGGCGGCGATAGGTGCCTTTCGCAATAACCAAGTGCAATTGGCCTGGTTTGGCGGTCTCTCGGGGGTGCGTGCCCGCCAGTTGGTGCCTGGTTCGCGGGCGATAGCCCAGGGGATTGAAGATCGTGAGTTTAAAAGCTACTTTATCGCACATCACTCAACCGGACTGAGTCGCAGTGACAGCTTTCCCCAGGGCATAGCCGGTAAGACATTTACCTTCGGCTCTAAAGGCTCTACCTCGGGACGATTAATGCCAGAGTATTATATCCGCCAGCAGTGGCAGCGCTCGCCGCAACAACTCTTTAGTGCGGTGGGTTTTAGCGGCGATCACAGTTTGACTATCAATCAAGTACAGGCGGGAGCTTATCAAGTGGGCGCCGTTAACTACCAAGTGTGGCAGAGCATGTTGGCCGCCGGTAAGATTGATCTGAGCAAAGTCTCAGTGATTTGGCAAACCCCGCAATACACGGACTATCAGTGGAGCATTCGCGCGGGTCTGGACAGTGAATACGGTGCTGGCTTTAGTGATAAAATCCAGTCGGTACTGCTGCAGATGAGCGATCCACAGCTGTTAAAACAGTTCCCGCGCTCCGGCTTTATTGCCGCTGCCAATGAAGATTATCAGGCGATAAAAGAGACTGCTATAGCGCTGGATTTACTACAACCTTAAACCTTGATTACAGTCAAAAGATAAAATTATGTTGTTTGAACTGCGCCACTGCTCATTTTCCTACCGCTCAAAATTAGTTCTGGACGACATTTGCCTGCAAATAAACGCTGGCGAAACGGTGGCGATTGTCGGTCAGAGTGGGGTCGGAAAATCGACCCTATTAAATCTTCTGGCCTCACAGCACAGCGCCAATATTGCCTACTGTACTCAGGATCGACAGCTAATCTCCGGTTTAAACTGCTACAACAATATCTATCTGGGAAAATTAGCACAGCACAGTGCGATTAAAAACTTACTCAATTTATTACGGCCAAATGTGCAGGCAATGCGAGAGATCAAGGCAATCGCCGAACAGCTGAGCATCGCTGATAAGTTGCAGGCATCGATTGGCAAACTATCCGGTGGTCAGCAACAGCGAGTGGCGGTGGCCAGGTCTTTCTACCAGCAGCGGCCGATATTTTTTGGCGATGAACCTGTGGCTAATTTAGACTCGGTCAGAGCCGCAGAAGTTCTGCAGGCGATACTAGAGCGACATCAGACTCATGTTATTGCCCTGCACGATCGCGACCTGGCGCTGCGCTATTTTGATCGCATTATCGGTCTGCAGCAGGGAAAAATAGTACTGGATGTTGCCGCTGCGGATCTGTCTCAGCAAGATTTGCAGCAACTGTACTTGTGATGGCGCTCTTTAGCGGCAAAAGTGACGGGCTCAAACTGCGTAATTTCAGTTTACTGTTAGTCGTGATCGGGTTACTGGCGAGCGTTTTCGCCGATGTGAAAATTCACGCCTCAGAGCCCTGGGCGCATCTTGGGACAATGTTGCAGGGGCTGTTTAGTCCCAGTACCAGCGACCCGCAACAGCTGGCAATAGATTTATTCTACACTTTGAGCTTTGCACTGTTAGGGGTCTCCTTGGCGGTAGTCGTTGGTCTGCTGCTATCACTGTTGTACCGCTATCCAATAGTGCGCTTTTGCTGCGCATTCTTTCGCGCCATCCACGAGTTGTTCTGGGCGCTTTTGTTTATGCAGTTGTTCGGATTGTCGGCCAGTACAGCAGTGCTGGCAATAGCTATTCCCTACGCTTGCACTTTTGCCAGGGTCTATCACGATATCTATCAGCACGCCCCGATTAAGCTAGCTCAGCTGCCCGAGTTGGCCGATAGTAAGTTCAGTCATTTTTTGTATGTATTGCTCCCTCAGGTCTGGCCGCAGATGCGCTCATATTTACGTTACCGCTTTGAATGCGGGGTGCGCACTAGCGCGGTACTAGGTTTTGTCGGGCTTCCAACCATAGGTTTTCATCTGGAGAGCGCTTTTAAGCAGGGCGACTACTCTTATGCCGGGGCCCTGTTACTGGCATTTTTTCTGCTGATTGCCAGTATTAAATACTGGTTGAAAATCTACCTGTTGCCTCTGTATATAGCCATCGCGCTGTGGTTTCTACCCACTTCAGAATTCACTAACAGCAGTGACAATATATGGCGCTTCTTTAGTGTAGATATTTGGCCCGCAGTAATACAAAGTGGTGAACTATCGGTGCTAGAGAAATTGTCGGCATACGGGCAGTGGCTGAGTTCATTGATTGTGCAGCAGGGGTTGCCGGGGATTATCAGTACTTTGTTGCTGTCGCTGATGGCGCTGGCTGGCACTTATCTGCTGTGTATTATACTGGCGCCACTGCTGAGTTCTATGCGCCATCAATGGCTGGCCAATGGTATTGGCCAGTGCCTGCTACTAGTGATGCGCTCTACCCCTGAATACATATTAGCTTTTGTATTGCTGTTACTGTTGGGGCCATCGATGTTACCGGCGGTGATTGCACTGGCTATCCACAACTCTGGCTTGATCAGCTATTTGCTACAACGCGATATTGATGGGTTACAGCTGGACACGCAGCCGACAGAGCGAGGTAGTTTTGGCGCATTCTTGTACCAGATCATGCCCAATATCTACCCTAAATTTATCTCATTGTTGATGTATAGAGCGGAAATTATCTTGCGTGAAAGTGCCATTTTAGGTGTATTGGGGGTGACCACTTTAGGCTTTTATATAGATTCGGCGTTTGAAGACCTGCGGTTTGATCGGGCGCTGGCGTTACTGGTGATTACAGCGCTATTAAATGTGCTGGTTGATCAGCTGTCGAGAAAACTGCAGCTATGTTTTAACGACCAGGGAATCAGGGTGAGATCTAAAGATTAGACTTTAAATCCAGCGGCGGCATTTTTGGCGAAAGCAGACTATCCTTAACCATTATAGCTCTTATAAAAAGGTGGTTATGGGAAATCTAAAAAGACTGGCGACTGTGTTGTGTTACAGTTTGTTGCTGTGGCAACTGCCATCGATGGCCAACAATCTGGATGAAGTCTCCCTGCTCACCGAAGGTTACCCACCCTATAACTATCAGGGGGAAAATGGAGAGTTGCAAGGTATTGCAGTGGAGTTGCTGGTAGCGGCCTACAAGCACTCCAATATTGATTTTGATAAAAGCACTATCAAGTTACAGCCCTGGCCCAGAGCTTATCGTAGCGTATTACAGGGCACTAATACTATGTTGTTTTCTATGACCCGAACCCTCAGCAGAGAAAAGCTGTTTAAGTGGGCGGGGCCTATCAGTAAAACTAGGGTTGTGTTGCTGGCGAAAAAGACCAGTCACGTGGTTATTTCAACCCCCGATGATTTGACTCAGTACATTATAGGCGGGATTCGCAATGATATTGGTCTGCTGTTGGTGCGTGAGCTGGTGGCAGATTCAGGTCAGCTGTTGACCTCTCCCTACGCCAGTTCGCTGGCAAACATGCTGAACCTAGGGCGCATTGACCTATGGGCCTATGAAGAGAATGTAGCGGCGCATTTTTTACGCCGTGAGGGGCTGGATCCCAGTGACTTTGAGGCGGTGTATACTTTGAGTGAGGCCCAGCTCTACTATGCCTTCAGTATAAATACTGAGCAAAATATAGTGGATGGATTGCAGAGTATTTTGGATCAATTTAGGTCGGCCACTAAAAGTACTGATAACCCTTAAGTGCTAGCTAGAGATAGGTTTTTTCAGTAAGAAATTATTTTAAGTTTAAATAATCTAGAGTAGAAGTTGTGTGCTATATTGTCTGCCCGATCAATTTCTTTTGATCTCTGGCAATATCTTTCGAGAAATACAGTCGTCGCAATCGGCTAAGTACAAACTTTCATATCACAGTAACACTTTCAACATAGTTACAAGATGTCCTATTGCAGGGACGGCTTTCTGGCCGTGGTTGCAGCGATGTTTTATGACTGCAACTTTATCGAGGAACAATGAACACAACAGCTGTCGTTAAACCGCATATCGCTATTTTAATAGTATTATCGGCCATTGGACCGGTGGCATTGAATATCTTTCTCCCCTCCATGCCAAATCTGACCGAGTCATTAAATACCAGTCACGATATTTCGCAGTTGACCCTGACCTTGTATTTAGTCGCCACAGCCTGCGCTCAACTGATACTGGGGCCGCTCTCGGATAAATACGGTCGCCGGCCAATACTGCTAACCGGCGTAGGACTGTATGTAATAGCCAGCTTGGGTTGTGCACTAGCTTTTAATATCGAGCAGTTGATAGTGGGTCGAATTCT
>ASZI01000078.1 GCA_000416315.1 Osedax symbiont Rs2
CAGCACAGTGCCCCTTTAGATGAGTTTGTAGAAAACACCGACAAATCAGTGTCGCAAGCTCAGCAGCTTGCGGCGAATAAAAAACCGGTGACAGAACAGACCAGCCTGGATTTCAAAAATTTGGATTGGTACCCCTACACCACCGACTTAAACAACCGGGGTGCTTGTAAGGGACGTTACATCTCCCCGCAAATTGGTGACCCTGACAACACTACGCCAACCAACTTACAAGAAGTGTTTGTCAGCGCCGACGAATCCTCCACTGAGCTGGGCCAGACCTCCACCTTAAAAGGCAACGTAGACATACTCCAAGGTGACAGGCTACTACACAGCCCACTGGCAACAATCGACCAGGAGACAGGCGAGTTCGCTCTAAAAAACGGCGTCACCTATCGCAAGACCGGCTTGTTGATTACCGGTTCTAGAGCAGAGGGTAATATTAACACAGCCCAAACGCGCCTTTACGATGCACGGTATGTAGTTCACGAAAAAAATATTCGCGGCACAGCCAGTGTTATGACCCATCAAAGCACCAGCAAATCCGACATCCTAGATATAGAGCAAGGCAGCTATACTATGTGCCCACCGGGAGAGGAGAGCTGGAAGGTTACTGCGAAGAACATTAATCTGAATGTAGATGAAGGCTTTGGCCGGGCCGAGAATGCCAAACTAGTATTGTTTGGACTACCGGTAATCTATTTCCCGGTATTTTATTTCCCGATCGACGATCGACGCCGCAGCGGTTTTCTTTATCCAAGTTTCAAATTCACCGATAGCGAAACCCAGATCACTATCCCCTACTACTTCAATATCGCCGCTAACATGGATGATACGTTAACCGCTAAGCTTATCGGCAGCGAAAGCTTACTGCTGGAAAATGAGTTTCGCTACCTGGATAAAAACAGTCTTAATAAGTTCAGCTTGGGCTCGGTCGCCACTAGAAACTCAACCGAGGACCAGCGCTGGGTACTGGGACTTAATCACCAGGGACAATATGGCCAGTTCAATACCCATATCGATTATACAGCCGTTAGTGATAACCAGTATTTCTCAGATATTGGCAGCGACTTAGATGTCGATGATGACGAAAACAGCCAACTCAACCAGAGCGCCAAAGTAGCTTACCAGGCCAATACCTGGCAGAGCTCTGTATTGGTACAGAGATACCAAACCACTGATGACAGCGTCACTAAGCCCTATCAACGCTTACCCGAAATCAGGTTCAGCGGCTCACCTGCGGATCCGTATCAACACATCAGTTTCAACCACAGAAGCGTATTAACTCGCTTTGACAGAGATACTGACGGTTTAACTGGCGTTGATCGTATTACGGGTGATCGACTGATATTCAACCCTAGCATTTCAGGCGAGGTCACTAAGACCTGGGGCTATATAAAACCTAAGTTAAAACTCTGGCACGCCAGATATAATTTAGACAACCAGATCAGTGGCACCAGTGCCAATCCAAATGCGACAGTGCCTATATTAGAAGTAGACTCGGGATTAATATTTGACCGGGAATTTAGCTTCCAGGACAAAGGCTATACCCAGACCTTGGAGCCTAGATTGTACGCTCTGTATGTGCCTTTTGTAGATCAAACAGATTTGCCTGATTTTGATACCTCAGAGCTCACTTTCAACTATAACTCTCTATTTCGCGACAATCGATTTAGTGGCGACGATAGATTCGGCGACTCCAAGAGAATATCATTGGGCTTAACCTCCAGAGTTATTTCCCAGCAGGGGCGTGAAATTGTCTCCGCCAGTGTCGGTCACGCGATATACTTTGCCGATCGCAAGGTACGTGTAGACCCCACTGATGCTGCTATAGAAGACGACAAATCGGATTTCGCCACCTCAGTTATTTGGCGCCCCAACACCCGGGTGAGAGCGCTGATTGATGCCACATTTGATGCCAACACTCTGGAAAATTCTGAGACGACTCTGGATTTAAAATACGAGGCAGATGTGAATCATGTCGTCGGTTTCAGACATCGATTCACTCGAGATACCCGAAAGCAAAGTACAGCTTCGATACTCTGGCCGATTGTTAACAACTGGTCTGGTCTTGGGCTAATGCAGTATGACTGGAGAACCAACTCCACTGTTGACGCCGCTCTGGGATTAGAATACGAGAGCTGCTGTTGGAAAACCCGCCTAGTGTATAGGGATGAGTTCAAAGATCCCAATAGAGACAAGACCATAGCACTTCAGTTTATTCTCAAAGGTCTAGGTGGGATAGGCAAGAGCACCAACAAAGAACTTAGAGATAAAATAAAAGGTTATCAAAAACGTGAGTATTACAATGCTGTCAATTAGACCCATCAAAAAAATTCTTAACTGCACCTTTATTACTGGCTTGTTAATACTGTCACAAGGTGCTGTCTCCGCCCCCCTCGATCGGATTCTTGCGGTAGTTAATGACGATGTCATCCTCGCCTCAGATTTTACCGACAACCTCAACAGAGCGACCAGTCAGATCAGGCAACAAGGTGCTCAACTTCCCGCACAGCAAGTATTACAGTCTCAGGTAATGGAGCAGATGATTTTGCGTAGCATCATGCTGCAAATGGCCGGGGATCAAGGGATAAAAGTAACCGACAGACAGCTGAACTCCACCATTAGCCAAATTGCGCAAAACAATGGCATGAGCTTAGCTAAATTCAGAGAGGCTCTGATCGCTCAGGGTCAGGATTACATAGTCACCAGGGAAAAAATCAGAGAGGACATACTGATAAAACAGGTCCAGGAGAGCAACATTAACCAGCGGATACAAATCTCCAGCCGTGAAGTGCAAAATTTCTTGAGTTCAAAAGCCGGCACCAGTAATGCCGAAGTCTTACTCAGTGATATATTAATCACTATCCCAAGCCCGATGACACCAAATAACATCAAAAGCGCTAAGACCAAGGCAAACGCTATTTACCAGAAGTTAGTAGCCGGTGCTCAGTTTTCCAACATCGCCATCAGCAGCTCAAGCGCCTCCAATGCTTTAAATGGTGGCGATATGGGTTGGCGTAAAATCGCCGAGCTCCCCAGTTCATTGGTGAGCGCAATCTCCTCATTGAAAGCTGATCAATTCAGCGAGCCGACCAGGACTCCCAGCGGCTTTCATATACTACTGCTGCGCGACAGCCGAAATGCCAATGCCGCCTTAAACATACAAAAGACTAAAGTCAGACATATCCTAATTTCACCCAGTGAAATTATTTCAGCGGCCCAGGCCAAGCGTACAGCCGCCCAGCTCTACCAAAGGCTACTCAAACACCGAGATCAATTTGCAGCGCTTGCAGAAGAGTTTAGTAACGATCCCGGCAGCAGCTCTCAAGGAGGCGATTTAGGCTGGACAGAAAACGGCCAGATGGTCCCTGAGTTTGAACAGGTAATGAACTCCAGCAAAGAAGGCCAGGTAAGCTTGCCCTTTGAAAGCAGATTCGGCTGGCACATACTCGAAGTGTTACAGAGAAAGAGCGTAGATGTCACTAACTTAGCCAAAGAGAACCAAGCGCGTAACATTATCGGCAAACGTAAATTCAACGAGGAAAAGGATAACTGGTTACGTGAAATCCGCTCCAGCGCCTTCGTAGAATTTAAGTAGACTGATGCATAGTTATTTTATCCCTGGTTTGTTATGACAAACCGGGGATTTTCGTACTAAAGGTAACATCAAAGGTTAATTGCCAGGACCCGCAGTATTAAAGCAGTAATGGCATGATCGATCAAACGCTTCACCTTTAAGCAGACTAGTTTAGTTTTAACAGATCATCTTCAAGCTACTAGAAAGCAGCTCCGACGAGCGTCAAATAAAAGCAACCTAATGGGTTGCTTTTTTAGTCCAGCGGCAGTAAACAACAAACAAATCAACCGGGCGCGCTTGTGCCTAGTATACAAGGGGGCAGATCATATATAATCCCTTGCTGAAACTGTATTTGAGTGTGCTGATGTTAAAGATAAAACGTATAGCTATTACCAGTGGGGAGCCTGCCGGAATAGGTCCTGAGCTGATTGTTAAAATAGCTCAGCATGACTACTCTGATCAATTGATAGTCATCGCAGACCCACTGTTATTGCAACAAGCTGCGCATTCTTTAGGCTTACCTCTAAAAATCCACAATTTTGCTGCAAATGTATACGCTGCCAGCAAAGCCGGAGAAATTTATCTGCAGCCTGTAAGCTTGCACAGCTCGGTCACTTCGGGCCTGTTGGATGCCAATAACGCAGCCTACGTTCTTGAAACGTTAAAAACAGCCTGCACCGGTTGCCTGCAGGGCTTATACCAGGCGATGGTCACCCCTCCTGTGCACAAAGGCATTATCAACCAGGCTGGCATCCCCTTTACCGGACATACTGAGTTTTTGCAGCAGCAATGCGATGCATCTGAAGTTGTAATGATGTTAGCCACGCACAAGCTCAGAGTAGCTTTGGTGACCACCCATTTACCGCTGAATCAAGTTAGTCAGGCAATCACCAAAGACAAGTTACGCAAAATTATTAAAATCTTACACTCTGATCTAAGCTGTGTATTCGGTATCGATGATCCAAAAATCTTGGTCTGTGGTCTCAATCCCCACGCCGGAGAGGATGGCCACATGGGCATGGAAGAAATCGACACCATTACCCCAGTGCTGCAAGAATTTACCGATGCTGGCATGGATTTAATCGGCCCTTTGCCCGCGGACACTTTATTCACCGACAAATATTTAGCTAGCTGTGATGCAGTGCTGGCGATGTATCACGATCAAGGCCTGCCGGTATTGAAATTTTCAGGCTTTGGTAAAGCCGTCAATATTACACTAGGCTTACCTATAATCCGTACTTCTGTTGACCACGGGACTGCCCTGGATATCGCCGGCAGCGGACAAGCGGATAGCGGCAGCCTCGAAGTTGCCCTAAAATATGCATCCACACTGATCAATAACCGCCAACTTTAACACAAGGTCTCTGTTACATGAGTAAAACCAATGGACACAAAGCACGCAAACGCTTTGGTCAAAACTTCCTGCAAGACCAAGGCGTTATTCGCCGAATTATAAAAGGCGTCAGCCCGCGGCCCAGTGACCATATGGTTGAAATCGGACCGGGTCTGGGCGCATTAACCGAAGAAATTCTCGATGAAGCAGGCGCTTTAGACGCCATTGAACTCGACCGTGACTTACTGCCCATTTTGCGTGCAAAGTTCTTTAGTTATGAAGACAATTTTCGCATTCACGAAGCAGATGCGATGAAATTTGACTTCAGTTCACTGCAACAAAATGACCAACCACTGAGAATAGTCGGTAATTTACCTTACAACATCTCTACACAATTAATTTTCCACCTTTTACAACACACGACTTGTGTCCAAGATATGCACTTTATGCTGCAAAAGGAAGTTGTTGATCGCCTGGCAGCCAAACCAGGTGCCAAATTATATGGCCGCCTGGGCATAATGGCACAATACTACTGCGCTGTTGAACCGCTGTTTGTGGTACCCCCTGAAGCTTTCGATCCGATCCCAAAAGTTGAATCGGCTATTGTCAGATTAACTCCCTACCGACAGAAACCCCATGTAGCCAAGTGTTTAAGCACCCTTGAAAATATTGTAAAAACCTCATTTAGCATGCGCCGAAAAACATTGCGCAATAATTTAAAAAAGATAATTGATGCGCAGCAATTGGAAAGCCTCGGTATAAACCCAACACGTCGACCGGAAACGTTATCTTTGCCCGAGTTTATTTGCATTGCTGACTTTATCTATTCCACTCACCAGACAACCACAGATAAATTAGATGACTGATAAAATCACTGACACTCCTTGCAGCGACATAGCTGAACAAGTAAAAATCAGCGTAGAAGCAAAATTTGAAGCCTCTCAATCTGATACTGATGCCAAGCGTTTTGTATTTTCATATACGGTTACCATCGAAAATACTGCCGAGATTGGAGTACAGCTGTTATCTCGACGCTGGGTCGTCACTGACGGCAACGAGAAACAGCAGCAAATAGAGGGAGACGGTGTGATTGGTGTTCAGCCAGTGATCAAGTCCCACTCTAGCTATCAATACAGCTCTGGGGCCGTAATAGAAACCAACATAGGGAGTATGTTTGGTCACTACAACATGATCACTGATCAGGGTGAAAACTTCGAGGCAAAAATCAGCGCATTTACTTTGGCTATCCCCAACGCGCTGCATTAGCCTGGGCTAGGCTTCAATTTATTGCACAGTGCTATTTTTTTCTCTACAGGTGAAGTATTTTGTCTACGTACGTTATCGGTGATATCCAAGGTTGCTTTGCAGAACTGCAACTACTGCTACAAAAAGTCCAATTCAGCAGCCGGGATCAAGTCTGGTTTGTCGGCGACTTGGTTAACCGTGGCCCAGATTCACTAAAGACCTTAAGGTTTATCAAAAACCTGGGAAGTGCTGCGAAAGTCGTGCTGGGCAATCATGATTTACACTTGCTGGCCGTCTATTTTGCTAACGCCCGACTGAAACGTTCTGACACACTGAGCGAAACCCTCAGCGCAACTGACTGCGAAGAGCTTATGTTATGGCTAAAAGCGCAGCCGCTGCTTCATTATGATCAACAGTTAAACGCCATAATGACCCACGCCGGGGTGCCTGCATCCTGGAGTCTGGAGCAGGCACAAAGCAGAGCCAGAGAAGTTGAAGAAAAATTACAAGGTGATAATTACACTGAATATTTCCAACAGATGTATGGCAATCAACCGGATTTATGGAGTGACAATTTACAGGGCATGGAACGCTTGCGTTGCATTACTAACTACCTGACCAGGATGCGATTTTGCAGCCAATCTGAGCGCCTGGAGCTGAACTACAAAGGGGAGATAGGCAATCACCCCAGTGGCTTTCAGCCCTGGTTTGAACTGCACCATAACAATGATAAATCACCGCTTATCTTGTTTGGACACTGGGCTGCTATAATGGGCCAAACTGGTCAAAGCAACATTCTCGCTCTCGACACTGGCTGTGTCTGGGGAGAACACTTAAGCGCCTTGCGCCTGGAAGATCTAAGCCTGCACAAGGTTGCCAGCTTATCTCGAACTAAACCCGGCGAGCTATAATTTAATTTCCAGGTCATAGAATCAAAGGTAAACAGATGTCAGAATACCAATGCATTAGCCCTCAGCAAGCGCAACAATTACTCAGTAACAATGCCACTTTATTCGACATTCGAGATAGCGCTAGCTTCGAAAACTCTCCCCCGAGCCA
Organism: Osedax symbiont Rs2; assembly: GCA_000416315.1. GTDB lineage: Bacteria > Pseudomonadota > Gammaproteobacteria > Pseudomonadales > Balneatricaceae > Rs1. The sequence continues at coordinate 7,215 of ASZI01000078.1, forward strand.
AGCCAGCAATCTCAACAATGACAATATCCAGCAACTACTGGCCGGAATCGATAATAACCAGCCAATATTAGTGCTCTGCTACCACGGCAATAGCAGTAAAAATGCTGCGCAGTATATCAGCTCTCTGGGATTCACTGCAGTCTCCAGTATCGATGGTGGGTTTGAGGCCTGGCAGAAACTGTTTCCCAAAGATATCGAACCTGCACAATGAAGACTTATCTAGTCGGTGGAGCTGTCAGAGATAAACTGCTTAAATACCCGGTAAACGACAGAGATTGGGTAATCGTCGGCGCAGATATTGAGCAACTGTTATCTCTGGGTTATACAGCAGTAGGATCGGACTTTCCGGTATTTTTGCACCCGACAACCAAAGAAGAGCACGCACTGGCGCGCACTGAACGAAAAAGCGGCAAAGGCTATAAAGGTTTTTCTTTCTACGCAGCTGCCGATGTCACGCTGCAGCAGGATTTATCCCGCAGAGACCTTACCATCAACGCGATGGCCGAAGATAACCAAGGCAATATTATCGACCCCTATCAGGGTCAGCAGGATTTAGCAGACAAAGTATTGCGCCATGTATCCCCGGCGTTTAGCGAAGACCCGCTGCGAGTACTAAGAGTCGCCCGCTTCGCCGCACGTTATGCCCACCTAGGCTTCAGCATCGCTTCGCAGACCCTGATACTGATGCAGCAAATCAGTCATTCAGGAGAGCTGCAGCATTTAACCAAAGAGCGTATTTGGCAAGAGCTGGAACGCGCACTGATGGAAAGGTCTGCTTTAGTATTTTTTCAGGTTCTGTCAACTGTCGAGGCTCTGCCGATTTTGTTCCCGGCGCTCACCGAACTGCTGCAGAACCTGCAACAATTTGAGCCAAATCATAACAAAGGTATTGCAGCACAATTAACGAGTTTAGACAGTGCCGATAAACGTATCGCCTGGCTGTTTTATGTCAGCCAATTACACAGCCCTATATTAGATGGTGCCGCCCAAGCTTTTGCCGAGCAGTTGCGCTGCCCAAATCAAACTAAAAATTTAATTATACACGCCAGCCAACTTTTCCCGATATTGCGCAACTGGCAGACGGCAAAAGCCAGCGATAAACTCAACTTAATTCGAAAAGCAGATTTACTGCGCAATAAACTGCGCCTGACACCACTTCTAGAGGTGGCTGTTGCTTTGGACAACACTGCCAGTTTTAAACACAATAACTGCTTGAACGAGTTCGCTGAATTGATTGTTAATCTAAGAAACATTGACCATCAAGACTTGATCAAAAAAGGGTTTAGTGGCGCAAAACTAGGGGATGAAATCAAAAGAATACAACTTTCACTGTGCAATGGGCAAACAGCTGCCGCTGCTCTTACACAGCCGGACCACTAGCCACCTCGGTTAGCTAGATAGCGATGCAAAGTTGATCATTACTTTGGTTAAAGGGTGATGACTCTGATCAAAGGCCTTCCATAGAGAGGCATAGTTTTGACCGCTGAATCTATCTAATTTATCTGCTGCTACCTCTGACAGAGGTGCCAGGATAAAGCTTTGCACTAGAATATCAGGACTAGGTATCACCCTATGACCAACACAGCCCTGAAAATCACCATACAGAATCAAGTCCAAGTCGATGCTAACCTCAGTGCTTGTGGTTTGGCCTCTGAGACGAGACTGGGCATCTTCGACAGTTTTAAGCTCTGCTATTAGCGCAGCAGCGCTCAAAGCAGTGTTAAAAGACACCACCAAATTGAAATACTGATCTGCCTGCGTATCTACAGCTTGATTCTGATAAGTAGTAGATATCAGTAAATCGCCAAACTTAGCCTGGAGCTTATCTATAGCAACAGCGATGTTTATTTCAGCTTGAAAATTACTGGCGATTGCCAGATACACTCTTACCACTTCTCTCTCCGAGGCAAAACACCCGTTGAAACCTATTGCAAAGCGCTAGCAAATATAGATAAGACCAACGCCGGCACTAGCTGCCACAAGTTTTTTACCCGTTGTAATTGGCTATCTGAGGACGCTCACCGCGCTCAATCAGCACCCCCACGTCGGCAGCAGCGGCGATAGCCGCCGGCTTGCCCACTCTTAAACGCACCCAGGGCAAGTTAAATTCACTGCGTAGCAACTGGGCAATTTCTTGTGCCATAGTCTCGACCAACAAGAACTCGCTGGCTGAAACAAAGTCGATTAATCTATCACTGACTGTTTTATAACTGACGGTGCTATCTATATCTTCACCGGCAGCAGCGCTGCGGATATCGACGGCCATATCGACATCTAAGCAGACTGTTTGCTGTATCTCCCGCTCCCAATCAAAAATGCCGATGACAGTGTCAATTTTTAGCTGACGTATATATACAATATCCATAATTAAAGTCCAAAAAACGATTGTTTAAAAATTGTGATTATGTTGTTAATGAGCCTATAAAGGCTCAAGTTCACTCATCGGCCAGCGTGGTCTGGCCATTATAGTTAAATCGTTGCTCTGCCCTGCAACCAGCCTCTGTGCCCCCGCGAAAGCGATCATCGCCCCATTATCGGTGCAAAACTCTGCTCTTGCATAAAATAGTGATGCCTTTTGAGTGACAACCATCTGTTGCAGCTTCTCTCGCAGACGGCTATTTGCACTGACGCCACCGGCAATAATTAATTGTTTAAATTGGGTGTGCTGCAGCGCTCTCTTGCATTTGATGGCCAAAGTATCTACTACCGCTTCCTCGAAAGCCGCAGCGATATCTGCCTGGGTCTGAACATCCAAGCTATCTGTAGATTTAAATTTATTGACAGTATTGAGGGTAAAAGTTTTAAGCCCTGAAAAGCTCATATCCATTCCCGGTCGATCGACCATAGGACGGGGAAATCTAAACCGGGTTTTGTCCCCGCGCTCTGCCAGCTTGGCAATTACCGGGCCGCCCGGGTAGTCTAAACCTAACATTTTGGCTGCCTTATCAAACGCTTCACCCGCTGCATCATCCAGGGATTCACCCAGCAGCTGATACTCACCAATAGCTTTAACTTCTACTAACTGTGTATGGCCACCACTAACCAGCAATGCTACAAAAGGGAAAGATGGCGGATTACTCTCTAACATTGGTGCCAATAAATGCCCCTCCATATGATGCACTGCAATTGCAGGCACATCCCAGGTGAGCGCTATAGCGCGTGCAGTGGCAGCACCGACCATTAAAGCGCCAATCAAACCAGGCCCCGCGGTATAGGCAATAGCTTCGATCTGCTCGACCGATGTATCGGCCTGCTCTAACACCTGGCGGATCAAGGGAATCAATCTTTTAATGTGATCTCGTGAGGCCAGCTCAGGCACGACACCACCATATTGCGCATGCATCTCAACTTGAGAGTACAAGGTATCAGCTAACAACCCTTGCTCAGTGTCATAAATTGCCACCCCTGTCTCATCACAAGAAGTTTCAATACCTAGTACTCGCATATATTTACCCTAAAACCTGACAAACGAAAAATTAGCGCACTATTATCCCTTAAATCTATTCGACATTCATCATTAGTCGTCACTAAAAAATAACTGATGCAAAAACCGACGATTATTGACATATAATTGCCTGATTAAAAGGTCAGTTGCCGATCTCATTAAAGAGCACCCAGCTGAACGATGCCAGCGAACAGCAGATTAGCTTTATCAATCTAAAATATATGGCAAATTGTCACATACTCTTTTGACATACACCGCAGCTAGCTGTAAAATTTGGCCTCAATCTTTTTCTTGTGCTGATTTTTTGATCAGCGGGCTATGCCCTGAGTAGGGATTGAATTTCATTAATTATAATTTTGGGTCAGAAAAATATGCCTGCAGTAAGAGTAAAAGACAACGAGCCGTTTGACGTTGCACTTCGTCGTTTCAAGCGTTCATGTGAAAAAGCTGGCGTTCTAGCTGAAGTTCGTCGTCGTGAATTCTACGAAAAGCCTACTTCAGTACGTAAGCGTCAAGCTGCTGCTGCCGTTAAGCGTCACGCAAAGAAAGTATCTCGTGAAATTTCACGCAGAGTACGTTTGTACTAATAATTGCATTAACGACTAATTATGTGGTCTTAGTGACAGCATTTTTGGCAGCAAAAAATTAGAGCAAACAAAAAATGCAATGCCTTGCAACTAAGTCGAAAGATTTAGCTACATAGGTAGCGTAGTGTCATATATTTACCACAGTAATACCGGCGATAGGTCAGGATTATGTCTCAACTACAACAGCAGATAAAAGCTGATATGAAAAGCGCCATGCGGGCTAAAAACAAACCGCTACTGGCTACTATTCGTATGATGATGGCAGAATTCAAGCGCATTGAAATTGATGAGCGCATAGAGCTGGATGACACAAGAGTGATAGCCGTTTTGGACAAAATGTGCAAACAGCGTAAAGATTCACTGACGCAATTTAGAGAAGCGAACCGCAATGATCTGGCGGACATAGAGCAGCAAGAACTGGAGGTGATTTTAAACTACTTGCCGCAACCGCTTAATGATGAAGAAATTAATACAATAGTTGAGAATAGCATTACCCAGTGCAATGCCCAGAGCATGGCCGACATGGGTAAATTAATGGCTATTCTTAAGCCGCTATTACAAGGTCGCGCGGACATGGGATTAGTCTCCAAGCAGGTAAAGCAAAAACTCAGTCGCTAATAGCAATGTTTCATTTGCGCTAAAATAGCTTTACGATAGAGACCTACCTGCAACCTGATCGACCACTCAAGCACTTGAGATATTTTATATGTCCGGCAGAATCCCGCAATCTTTTATCGACGACCTACTCGCACGAACAGACATCGTCGATATTATAGAGGCACGGGTAAACCTAAAAAAAGCCGGCAAAAACTATAGTGGCCTATGCCCTTTCCATAAGGAAAAATCCCCCTCTTTCTCCGTCAGCCCCGATAAACAGTTCTACTATTGTTTTGGCTGTGGCGCAGGCGGTAATGCCATCAGTTTTATTACCGAATATGAAAACCTGCCCTTTCCGCAAGCAGTCGAAGACTTGGCCAAATTAGCCGGTATTGAAATCCCCAAAGACAGCAGCCAACAGCGCCAGAATGAGCATTTATACCAAGCTCAATTTAAGATACTTGATTTAGCTGCCGTCTATTACCAGGCACAATTGAAAAACAATGCCAGCAAACAAACCGCCATTGACTACCTTAAAGGGCGCGGCCTGGACGGGAAAATTGCCAAACAATTCGGTATTGGTTTCGCCCCTCCTGGCTGGGACAACCTGATTAAAAGTATTGGCCTGACCGACACTGCCCAGCAGCACCTTGAACGCAGCGGCATGTTGATTCGCCACGAGCAGAAAGACAGCTTATACGACCGCTTCAGAGACCGGATAATGTTTCCGATCAGAGACATGCGCGGGCGGGTAATTGCCTTCGGCGGGCGGATCTTAGGCGATGGCAAGCCCAAGTATCTGAACTCTCCTGAAACTGACACTTTTCACAAGGGACGCGAACTATACGGCCTCTATGAAGCACGAAAAACCAATAGAAAATTAGATAAAATCCTGATAGTCGAAGGCTACATGGATGTCGTTTCTCTGGCACAATTTGACATCAGCTATAGCGTGGCAACCTTGGGAACCTCCACAAGCTTGCAGCACCTTGAGCGCCTGTATAAAATTGTCGCAGAAATAGTCTTTTGTTTTGATGGCGATCAGGCAGGCTTGAAAGCCGCACAGCGGGCATTAGAGACAATCATGCCGGTTATCAAAGACGGGCAGCAAGCCAAGTTTTTATTCTTGCCACAAGGGGAAGATCCGGACACTTTAGTTCGATCAAAAGGCAAGCAACATTTTGAAGAAATGATTCACAGCGCCACCCCAATGTCTGAGTACTTTTTTGATTCGCTCTCTGACAATATTGATATGCAATCCATAGACGGCAGAGCCGTATTCAGCAGCCAGGCACTGCCACTGATCCAGAAAATGCAACCCAGTTTGTTGCAGCAAATGATGCAAGACAGAATCAGCGAAATAACCGGCCTATCCATCGAACAGCTCAGCAGCAGCAACCACTTACACGACAATTATGATCACAGCTTCTACCAGGAGCCTGTAGATCATAGCGACAGGGGGCCACAAGCTAATTATCAGAGTAGTCAGAAACAAAGACCCCAACAGAACAGGCGCAAGAGCCCTGGCAACACCCAAAAAAGATCAGCTAACATCAGCTTGATCAACCGGATCATCTCATTACTGCTACATAGTCCGAGCTTAATTTCAAAAGTAGACGTAATACCTGAACTGGCTATGATCGAAGAAAACAATGCCGATATCTTAGCGCTATTGGTAGATTATTGGTTAAAATCCCCCTCTGCCAGTATTGGCCAGATGCTCATCGACGGGCAGGACGAGCCACAATATGCCAGCAAGCTACTGGTCATTAGTGAAATCTCCAGACTTAACCCCTGCCCAGATAACAACTTCCAACAAATGTTTATCGACAGCTGGGAAATACTAAAACAGAGAAAGAGCGACCTGGCTTACCAGGCCATAAAGAAACAGCAGTCCTCTCTGAAAAGTAACTTATCCACAGAAGTCAAACAGCAGGCGAAAGAGTATCTCGAAGAAATCGCCGCACAGCACAGAAAAAAATCAGCGCAATAACTCTCTAGCTGTACGACTTAACAGCTACCAACAGATAAACCAAGCACCAAGCACAGCCACTTCTCTACAACATCAGGCTAGCCTTCGGCTTATTTACATTAAGACCGATTTACCAAGCAGACATTAACTGCAGCGGATCAAGAGTTAACCAGGCATTTTTCAAAGCATTGTCAATTCGAAACATTTGCAGCTCAACGCCAGTCCAATACAGAGCAATGCTAAGACATGAATTTTATTGGATGTTACTAACAGCCAGCAAACCGCTAGTTGAATTGACACACAAAACACTCGCAACCCTTGAAATTTCAGCCCCAGCACCCATAAAGACTTAGTACGAAAATAAACTGCCGCACACTTTTCTTCAGCAATTAATACAAGCGAGCTGTGATTAAAAGAACAGCGCATTATTGCAGTTTTTTTTACATATGAGCTATCTTTAAAGACAGCGCAGGCAAATTTATATATTGATCAAATGCAGCAGCCAAACATCTTGTTTATAGCGTTAATTAATAACGATAATTGCCAATAGGCGCAATATAGAATATTGCGCCCGGTAGCCGAGTAGAAACTAGCTATTTATCCCTAGTATTGTTTCCTTGGCAGCGTTATAATTGCGCGCTAATTTTTTATTCACGTTTTATCGATCGCAGGGCTATTATGTCAGATACTTCACAGCAGCAATCTCGCCTTAAGGAATTAATTGCCAAAGGTAAAGAGCAGGGCTATTTAACTTTCGCTGAGGTCAATGACCACCTGCCTGAAGACATTGCCGACCCGGAACAGGTCGAAGACATTATTCGCATGATCAATGATATGGGCATTACCGTATCAGAAATTGCTCCAGATGCTGAAACACTGCTGATGAAAGAAGGCGATTCTACCCAGGAAACTGACGATGATGACGTAGCTGCTTTAGCAGCCGTTGAGTCAGACGCAGGTAGAACGACTGACCCAGTACGTATGTATATGCGTGAGATGGGCACAGTAGAACTACTGTCACGTGAAGGCGAAATTGTTATCGCCAAGAGAATCGAAGAGGGCATCCGCGAACTAATGTCTGCCCTTTCTGCATTTCCTACTTCCGTTGAAATCATCCTCGAGGCTTATAATAAAGTTATTGATGAAGAGGGAAGATTAAGTGACATATTCAGTGGCTATATAGATCCGGACAGCCCAGATGCCAAGCCTGCCCCGCCCGCTCTTACACCAGCCCAGATCCAGGCCAATGCACAAAATAATAATGACGATGACGAAGATGAAAAAGAGCGTGGACCCGATCCGGAAGAAGCTAAAATTCGTTTTGGAAAAATCCAGAAGTGTCTGGACGAATACTACAGCGCGGTAGAAAAACATGGTGCTCGCAGCTTGCAAGCCGAAAAAGCTCAAATTGAATTAAGCTTAGTATTCTCACCGATCAAATTATCACCGCGTTTCTATGAGAGATTAGTCAGCAGGGTTAGAGATTACATCGGTCGCATCCGAACTCAAGAGCGGAAGATTATGCGCATCTGTACACAGCGCTGTAAAATCCCTCGCAAAGAATTTATCAAAACCTTTCCCGGCAATGAGACAAACCAGGATTGGTTCCAGCAGCTGGTAGACAAGAAGAACGACTACTCAAATGCTATTGCCAGCAACCTGCCCGATCTGCAACGCGCCCAACGCCGCTTGAAGCAATTGCAGCAAGAGACCGGTATTGAATTAGCAGAACTAAAAGACATTAATCGCCGTATGTCCATCGGTGAAGCTCGAGCGCGGCGCGCCAAAAAGGAAATGGTAGAAGCCAACCTACGTTTGGTAATCTCTATCGCTAAAAAATACACCAACCGTGGACTGCAATTCTTAGATCTTATCCAAGAGGGCAACATAGGCCTGATGAAAGCGGTTGATAAATTTGAATACCGTCGTGGCTATAAATTCTCGACCTACGCCACTTGGTGGATTAGACAGGCAATTACTCGCTCTATCGCCGATCAGGCGCGCACTATCCGTATACCTGTGCACATGATTGAGACGATCAACAAACTGAATCGCATATCTCGACAGATGCTCCAGGAGATGGGACGTGAGCCCACCCCGGAAGAGCTATCTGAAAGAATGGAAATCCCCGAAGACAAGATTCGCAAAGTGCTTAAAATCGCCAAAGAACCTATCTCCATGGAAACACCCATTGGCGATGATGAAGATTCGAGTCTAGGCGACTTTATTGAAGACGTTAACCACTCATCTCCGGTGGACTCAGCAACAGGCGAAGGCCTATGCGAGGCTACCAAAGAGGTATTGGCCGGACTTACTGCCCGTGAAGCCAAAGTGTTACGGATGCGATTTGGCATCAACATGAACACCGATCACACCCTAGAGGAAGTCGGAAAACAGTTTGATGTAACCCGCGAACGCATACGTCAGATCGAGGCAAAAGCACTACGCAAGCTACGTCATCCTAGTCGTTCAGACCATTTGCGCAGCTTTTTAGACGAATAGAAAAAAAACTCCATTACAGTATTGCGCCGTCGTACATTGCTATGTATGATGGCGCCTCTTGATTAGGGGAACAATAAAAGAGTCAGCCTAACTGATGATTTTACTGCACTTAATTAAGAACCCTGGTTTCAACTCAGCTTGAAACAGATCAGGGCCCATAACTCAGTTGGTTAGAGTAGCGGACTCATAATCCGTTTGTCGAAGGTTCGAGTCCTTCTGGGCCCA
>ASZI01000079.1 GCA_000416315.1 Osedax symbiont Rs2
TTGCATATCAGCATGGACAAGCATATACCGGAACGCTTTGCAGAATTTGAACGGGTCATCAGTACCTTTGAAGAAGTGATTGAGTGCTATTTAATTACCGGACATGACGCCGATTATCAACTTAAAATTGCAGTGCCTGACATGGACAGGTACCACGATATTTTATTGGGTAAAATCACCCGAATTAAAGGCGTCAGTGGGGTGAAATCGGCGTTTATCATGCGCAAAATTGTCGAGACTACTGCCCTGCCACTAAATTATACGCACTTGTAATGGGTTGTTTAAACTACGCCAAGTTGCGCCTAGTCGCACTTTTAAATATTGCTACAAAGACCGAGTTCTGGAAAATTCAGTTTTTAAGTTAACCAACTGTGAATCCAAAGCCTATTTGAGACAGTATCTAGTTACATCGCATATTAAAGCAAAACTGCAGCACAATTTGTCTTGTTAAAATAAGGAAAACCTAATGTCATCAATAATCTCTCGCGTTGTCAGTTTACTCATTACTTTGTGGGTCGCTAAAGTATTTTTACTGTCCCTACCTTACAAATTCACCAATCACCCTGACACCCAGCACATATTCAGCACTATTGGTCAGTGGATGAGCGATACTATCGCCACCGGCCTGGGTGAGTTTTTCAGTAGCTACGGAGCCTATCTGGTTGGCTCTGTTGAATTAATCGCCTCGAGCATCCTGCTGATTGCAACAACCAGCTGGATACTGGCCTCAATAAAAGTGATAAAGAACGCCTCTTTCTATCGCCAGTGGTATGTAGTTGGCGGGCTATTGTCTGCAATGATCATGAGCGGCGCCGCATTCTTCCACTTGGTAACGCCACTGGGTGTAGAAGTGCTACATCAGGGTAAAAGTGACGGCGGTTCACTGTTCTACGCTGCAGTGTCAATTTTACTATTAGGCCTGCTACTGGCATTTATTAACAGAGGCCCGCAAAGCTCTGCAGACTAGCTTGCTTTCACAAAGTCTATAGCAGTGTATAAGCCCGCTCGTTTATACCCTTTCTGATCAAGCAGGCACCTCAACAGTAACTTGCAGTAGTTTGCTACACAGGATTTGAATGAAGAAAATTATTATCATTGCCCTCGTCATCATCATGGCGATAGTTTTTTATCAAATGGACTTAGACCATTATTTGAGTTTACAAGGCATCAAGAATAGTCAGGCGCAATTTTCCCAGCTATATGCTGAGCAACCGGTTTTAGTCGCCATAGTATATATGGCGTTGTATATATTTATCACGGCCCTCTCAATACCTGGTGCCGCAGTGTTAACCTTGGCCGGCGGCGCCTTGTTTGGGCTTTTTTGGGGCACTATCATCGTCTCTTTTGCATCCACCATAGGTGCAACATTGGCTTTCTTAGTGGCGCGTTTTCTACTCAAAGATTCGGCGCAGCTGCGCTTCGCTGACAAACTCAAGGCGATTAATCAGGGAGTCGAGCGCGAGGGTGGTTTCTATCTATTCACCTTGCGACTGGTACCGCTGTTTCCATTTTTTATGATCAATTTGATGATGGGTTTAACCCCGATACGCGCTGTTACTTTCTATTGGGTTAGTCAAGTGGGCATGTTTGCAGGCACCATTGTCTATGTAAATGCCGGCACCCAGCTGGGCCAGATAGACAGTCTCTCTGGAATACTCTCCCCGGCTCTGTTGTTCTCCTTCATCTTACTGGGCTTTTTCCCTCTATTGGCTAAAAAAATCAGCGGCCACTTACAGGCCAAAAAAGTCTACGCAAAATGGCGCAAGCCAAAGTCTTTCGATCGCAATATAGTAGTACTAGGCGGTGGGGCCGCAGGCTTAGTCAGCTCTTACATTGGTGCAGCAGTGAAAGCCAAGGTAACTTTAGTTGAAGCCCATAAAATGGGCGGTGATTGTTTAAATTATGGCTGCGTGCCCTCTAAAGCACTGATTAAAAGTGCCAAAGTGGCGCAGCTAATGGCCAGCAGCCAGGACTACGGTTTACATTATCACGCTGATCCCCAGCGACCTGCCGATTTCAGTTTTAAGCAAGTGATGCAGCGGGTACAACAGATGATCCGACAAGTTGAACCGCACGATAGCGTCGAGCGCTACACTGAGCTGGGTGTTGATGTAGTACAAGGTTACGGCAAGATCATCGATCCCTGGACAGTGGAGATCAAAACAAATGATGGGAAAACTCAGCGCTTAACCACTCGCTCTATCATTATTGCCGCGGGTGCCAAACCTGTTGTTCCGGATATCCCGGGTCTCACTGAGTGTGGCTACTTAACCAGTGATACTATGTGGGAGGCACTGGCCGAGCATGATAAGACCCCTGAGCGGATCATATTTCTCGGCGGTGGCCCGATAGGCTGTGAGCTGTCACAAAGTTTCACCCGCCTGGGCAGTAAAGTTTGGCAAATAGAAAAACACCGCCACTTGATGCGCCGCGAAGATCCTGAAGTCTCTGAACTGGCCAGGACTGCACTGCAAAAAAGTGGCGTGCAAGTGCTGACCGAGCACCAGACACTGCGCTGTGAAAAACGCCCCGAGGGCAAGTTCCTCATTTTGGAACATAGTGGCAAAGAGCTGAGTCTGCAATTTGATGTATTGATCTGCGCTGTTGGGCGCAGCGCCAGACTTTCAGGTTACGGTCTGGAAGAGCTGGGTATAGAGACTAAAAACACAGTTATTAGCAATGAATATCTGCAGACTATTTACCCTAACATCTATGCCGCCGGTGACGTGGCAGGTCCGTTCCAATTCACCCACACAGCCGCCCATCAGGCATGGTACGCAGCGGTGAATTCACTGTTTGGTGAATTTAAAAAGTTCAAAGTCGATTATTCAGTGATTCCCTGGACGACTTTTATCGACCCGGAAGTTGCCAGAGTCGGACTCAATGAGCAACAGGCTAAACAACAAAACACAGCCTACGAAGTCACTGTCTTTGATATCGGCGAATTAGATCGCGCTATTGTCGATGGTAATACTACAGGGTTTGTCAAAGTGCTTACGGTACCGGGAAAAGACAAGATACTAGGTGTGACAATTGTCGCCGCTAACGCCGGTGAGCTACTGGCAGAATATGTCTTAGCCATGAAATACAACCTTGGACTGAATAAAATATTGGGCACTATTCACACTTATCCTACGATGGCTGAGGCCAACAAATACGCCGCCGGTGTCTGGAAAAAAGCCCATGCCCCACAGAGAGTACTCGCCTGGCTAGAAAAATTCCACCGCCGTAAACTGCACTAAAGCGCTTTCAACTAGCTGCAAAGACTTTTGCAGCTAGTTACTTAGCCCAACAAGATATCAACACTATCTACTTACGACTTACGACTTCAATTATCCAAAAGCGCCCATCTGCTCTATGATTAGTTTACTGACAGTTTTACTGAATCCAACCCCACTTCGCGGGCGTATAAATAGTAACAATAGATCAGAACATTTTTAGATCATAGAAAACTACTGACTTCTCCCTAATATTCATTGCCTTAATAAGTTACCAGCGAGTAAAATGGCCGCTTATTATACTTGTAGCTGCAAACAGCTCTGGGAACAAGTCAGTTACAACAAGGATACTTTATGCTGGTTCGCACTTTGCTGGTCATCACATTCATCGCCAACTGTATTAGTCGCTTTAAGGGTCCGTGGCGGTATTTTCAAATAAATGCCGCGCACTTTAACGACCAGCTGGGGATATACTCAAAAAATGACATTGATGCAAATATCCCCAACACTTGGCGTTTGCCACAGTCGGTTGATGACGGCTTATTTATCCCAGAAACTTTCCCGGTTTTCGTTAAACCGGAGTGGGGTCAAAATGGTCAGGGGGTAAGGCGTGCCGACAACGCCAACGAGCTCAACTACATTCGCAACCATTGCATGAATTCTAAAACTGTTTACTTGATACAGCAGGCGGCTGTGCAAAGCAGTGAATTTGAAATTTTTTATATTCGCGATGCACTACAACTACAGCGCTACGCTACTTTAAGTGTCACTGAAACTTGCAATACCAGTGGTCAACAGTTACCGGTTAATAGCGTCAACAACCAACATACCTATTACAACTCTGTGACACCTAAATTGAGCACTACAGAATTGGATAATATTTGGCGCAGTATTGGTAGTATCGGTCAGTATCAGTTTGCCCGGGTTGGGGTGCGTGCAGATTCATTGCAGGCCTTGCAACAGGGAAATTTCAAAGTGATAGAGATAAACTTATATCTACCGATGCCGATCAACCTGATGGATAACAGTATTCCCTTCGCAGAGAAGTTAAGCTTTATTAAAAGCAGCATGAAGCACTTGGCAAAATTGCTGGATGTCATTCCCAAGGCACAGACCAGTAAGCCGGTCTTTATCAAGAAAACATTATTTCAACCTAGAACAAAGTGAGATTGTAAATGCTCGGATTAAAACAACGCTTGTACGCCTCTATCAGTAAAAAATTTATGTCCGACTGTAGCAGCTACAACTCACTGGAAGTACGCCGCGGCTGTCGCTCTAAAAAACAGGCACGTGAGATCTTTGCCGCCAACGATGTTCCACACGCTCAGGGCAAGATATTTTTTGGCCCATTGGCCGCCCATAAATTTGTTGCTGAACACGGTTTTCCGGTGGTCATCAAACCTAATGTTAGCGGCTTTTCCCGCGGCAGTTACTTTCCGATTCGCAACTATAAAGAACTCTATAAAGCGCTGCTTTTGGCCAAACTTTGGTGGCCAACAACCGTTATAGAACAGTATTTAGAAGGTAAAAATTACCGCGTGGTGGTTATTGAAGGTGAGCTGATGTCGGTGATTGAGCGCTTCCCACCCACTGTTACCGGCAATGGCCGCGATAGCATTCGCCAACTGGCCGACGCTGAGAACAAAGTGCGCGAGCAAATGGGGTTATTTCCAACTATCCATCCTATTTTAGAATCGCAACAATCAATTAAGCATCTGGCCAAACAAGGATTGAGTTTCGCATCCATTCCTGCAGAAGGTCAACCTGTCACCTTGTTTTATCGTATCGCCTTAGCACCTGGCGGCACCATAAATACAATTGATAAAAGCACCATCAGCGAAGAAAACAAACTGCTATTTTTGAAAGTGTTAAAAATGTTTAACGCCAATATTTTAGGGATAGACATTATTATGCAGCAGGGGATTGAAGTACCGCACAATGAGCAAAAGTGCATCATGCTCGAAGTTAACTCTCGCCCTTATCTGAAAATGCATGACGTGCCACGCAATGGCCTACGTGAAGACTTAAGCCACTACTATCAAAAACTGGATAACTTGCAAATCACTCAGTCCGATACCTATTAAAACCACTATGACAAGCGCAGCGACAAAAGTGGCGCAGCGACAGTTTTACCTGTTTGTTTGCAGCCACTCTTTTCTGATCGGCCTTTTTCCTTTCTTCCTGCCTGTTTATCTTTACAAGCAGGGCCTTGATATGTCGAAAATAAGTTTCTTTATCGCCGCCAGCGCAGTTTCATTCAGCGCTGGCATGTACGCCTGGGATATAGTTAAGTCCAGACTTAGCCCTAGAGCGCTACTAGCACTTTGCTATTTTTTAGAGCTAGTGATGGTCACAAGTGTTATCTATGCGGGTCCAAAAATATCTGAACAGCACTCACTAGCTTACCTGATTGCCGCCTGCTACGGGCTCTATCAGTGCTTCTTCTGGACCACTCAAAGAGCATTGTTTATCCAGCGTAGCAGTAGTAGCAATACCGGCGACCGATATGGAAACTTCCAAATTTTTGTTGTTTTGGCACTAAAAATCGGCGTCTTTATCGGTGGATTTTTGCTTGAGCACGAAAACATCCAGCTGCTGTTTCTCATCTCGCTACTGAGCATTTTACTGGGTTTTTTATTAGTCATAAAAATACCCGGCCAGTTGCAGTGGCCTTTTTTACGCTGGCCCAGTGTCAGTCTGATAAAAGTCATCAGATTTAAAGATGCCTATCGATCCAAAGCTATCTTTGCACTGGATGGTTTTTTCTTATTTATCGAGAGCTTTTTCTGGCTTTTATCACTGTTTTTAATCCTCAGACAGAGCTTTATGCAATTAGGCCTGATGATCATTGCCATCACAGTGATGTTGTCAGTGGTTTTCTTAGTGCTTAAAAGCAAGATAGACAAAATGCCGGAGCAGTTAATCTACGCCATATCTATCTTAGGTTACGCTATTTCCTGGGTTTTAAGGGCAAACTTAGATGAAAACTTATCGCTCTACAGCCAATTTATATATCTGTGCCTGATCGCTTTCTTAACTGCATTATTTCGACTGGCGTTTAATAAACGTTTTTATGATCTGGCGCTGCACTACCCCAAAACCCCTTATATACTGATGAAAAGCTACTATTCACAAACAGCATTGATTTTGTTTTTCACCTTGTTGGGATGGGTATTTATTAATCAACAAACCATTCAATCACTGAATTTAGGTTATTGGTTGGCAGCAGCACTCACGCCTGTCTATTTTATCTACAGGACGAGGAAAAAGTAGGAAGTTGGAAGTTGGAAGTTGGAAGCCCTAAAGCGATTGCTTTGGCATATTCAATAAAAGATCATTAGCTCTGGCACTTAGAAAAAAAAACCTGTATTTTTTGGGCATCTAATTCTCACTGCAAAAGTCAATTAATTCCTATGAGTAAAAACACTATCGCCTATCAGGGATACGCTGGCGCCTATTCCCATTTGTCTTGTACCAAAGCATTCCCAAAGATGCGCGCACACGCTTGTGACAGTTTTGCACAGGCGATGTTTATGGTGGAACGCGGCGAGGCGCAACTGGCCATGATCCCCATTGAAAACTCCACCGCTGGCAGAGTAGAAGAAATCTATAGGTTAATGCCCAAGACCCATCTGCACATCATTCAGGAGCATTTTGAGCCGGTAAACCACTGTCTTTTAGCCATACCCGGCACCCGTATAGAGCAGCTCAAGACCGTTTCATCACATCCCCAGGCTCTGGCACAATGTAACTCGGCGATAGAAGATTTAAACTTGCAGCAAATCGCCCATTTGGATACAGCCGGATCAGCAGAAGAATTAGCAACCACTAAATCGACCACTCACGCGGCTATCGCCTCTAAATTGGCGGCGAAGTTGTATGGTCTGGAAGTTATAAAAGAGAATTTTCAGGATATCTCCGGTAATACTACCCGCTTTATTATTTTGGCCAAAGAAAAAAATATCCCGCAGTACCAGCAGCATAAAACCTTTATCACGACTATGATGTTTACTGTCAGGAACATCCCATCGGCTCTGTTTAAAGCCATGGGCGGCTTTGCAACCAACGGCATTAACATGGTGAAACTGGAAAGCTATATGGCATCAGATTCTATGTCAGCTACCAGCTTCCATTTAGATGTAATTGGTCATCCCGAGCAGCAACAAATGCAGCTGGCACTGCAAGAACTGGCATTTTTCTCTAAAGAAATGCGCGTTATTGGTACTTACGAAGGCCATGCTTTTAGATTTAACGGCACTCACTGAGTGCACAAATCACTTTTGAAGCTGTAATATATATCTCTGCGAGTTAATTCCATCAACTGTGCAACCTGCAGTGATCATCACTTGAGCAGTCCCTTTGGGAAGCTGCACTGCGGTCAATGAGCGGGTAAAGGGCTGCTCGGATATATGCGGGTGCAATAACACCCGTTTCGCCAGCACTTCCCCTTGCAGCGTTTCTATTTGCCAGACATCGGCATAGTGATCCCAGCTTTTATCAGCGTGAGCCAAAGTGACATCAAAACGGTAACTGCCCTGGCTATTGGCACTAGCCACTACATTTTCGATAAAAGTTTCACTGGCAAAAGATTGCTGATTTAACAGCGCTGTAGATAAAGCTATAAAGTAAAACAGAACTTTCATAACCAACCTCGTTTTTATTAAAATCACGCTAATCTAATATCGGTCGCAGTTAAAAGAGCGCGACTACCGGCAGCGACAAAAGAGATTGGACATATGCCAGCGCTGTCTAGATAATAGTTTTGTACAGCAATTATAGCTGCTATCTGTTTAAACTTTCAAAAGGTTAACAATGAAATACGGTGAATTAGACGGCTCTTTTTTGGCCGCGGGTGGCGAGTCTGGAATATTTTCTCTGGTGGAAGATTTTTATCGACAGATGGAAACTTTACCTCAGGCAAAACTTATTCGCAGTATGCACCCTGATGACTTGACAGAATCTATCGATAAACTGGCTAGATTTTTATGTGCCTGGTTAGGTGGGCCGA
The DNA here is from genome assembly GCA_000416315.1 of Osedax symbiont Rs2. Classification (GTDB taxonomy): domain Bacteria; phylum Pseudomonadota; class Gammaproteobacteria; order Pseudomonadales; family Balneatricaceae; genus Rs1. The sequence continues at coordinate 8,227 of ASZI01000079.1, forward strand.
AATTGTACAGAGAAAAGTACGGAGCGATCAGTATCCCCAGAGCGCATCAGCATCTGAGCATCAGTACCACAGAGAGAGACGCCTGGTTGCTCTGTATGCAAAAGGCACTCTTAAATACCGACTATACCGATGATTTTCAACAATATTTACTCAGACAGCTGGCCGTGCCGGCCAATCGCTGTGTCAATGCAGCCTAATGCTTAGGAAGATGCTATGAACCAGCCGTTGCCAGACAATTCCAGGCGGCTGGGCAAGTGGATGATGTATGCCACTTGGGTTATTTCCATAGCCATGGCCAGCTACTTCTTTAGCAATTGGCAACAGTACAAACACAACCCCAATCAGTATTTATCCAGTGATCTCCAGCATCCAGTCGTATTAAAACAGAACGCCCAAGGACACTACCTGGCCAGTGGGATGATCAATGATATCGCAGTGGTGTTTTTATTAGACACTGGCGCAACCGATGTCAGTATCGGACATAAACTTGCCTCAAAAATTGGCCTTACAGCAACGGGAGAAGATCGTGTCTCAACGGCTAATGGTGTGATTACAGTCTATCCAACCTTGCTAGACAGTATCAGTCTGGGGGGGCTTAGGGCCAAAAACATTGAAGCTCATATCAACCCTTATGCAGAAGATAATACAGTGTTACTGGGAATGAGCTTCCTCAAGCACCTGACTTTAGTACAGCAAAATAATACTCTTACCTTATCAGCCCCCTGACAATAACAGCCCTATAGACCCTGCTGCATCCTGCAAATAGTCTATCTATTAAGCAGTGACACTACGCCATTTATCAGCAAAGACTGCTTAAACAATAGCTGTCATCTAAAGCGTCTAACATTGCTTTGAATGCACAGCGGTCGCTTTCAACTAGCTGACATTGATCTTTGCTCATTCGCTGCCCAGCTCTGCAAAGAGCATAAATTGATTACCAGACATAACTTAGTGATGACACATATTCACCCTAATGGTTGACTATTTTTAGTAATGGCGTATATTCACCCATATGGATGAATATAAAAGCGAGCAAAAACTGTCAGCAATATTAAAGGCGACCAGTGATCCGACCCGGCGCTCATTGCTGACTACCTTGGTACAACAAGGCCCTTCACGGGTCACTGAACTTGCCGGGCATTATGATATGAGCCTGAATTCAATTTCAAAGCATATCAAAGTCTTAGAAGCAGCAACGCTAGTAACACGCAAAACCATAGGCAGAGTTCACCTGATTGAGGCGCAACTCGAACCTATTAATGAGATAGATAACTGGTTTAAAAATCTGCGATCGATTTGGGATTTGCGACTGGATGATCTTGAAACTATATTAAACAAGGAGTTTTCCGATGACTGATCTCAGTAATAGCAATACCGAGGAATTAACTTTATCTTTATCGCGTACTATCAACGCCCCAGTGGAAAAAGTATTCCAGGCCTGGCTAAACCCAGAAATATTGGCCAAATTTATGATTCCTGGAAGTGGTATGTGTGAGCCTAAAGTCAGCACTGATGCAGTAGAGGGCGGACACTTTAGTATAGTGATGCTGGCAGCTGACAAAGAGCTTCCCCACACTGGGGTGTATCAGAAGATAACACCGCACAGCCAAATCATTTTCAGCTGGGAGTCAGCCCAATCCATCGATGGCTCCGTAGTCACCTTAAACTTCCAGAGCAATAGCAAAGGCACATTGATTGAACTGCAGCAGCAAAAATTCTACTCAGAAGAGACCAGGGCTGCCCATAATGGTGGCTGGCAAGCTATTCTGCAACATTTGGATCAGTTGCTTTGCGCCGCTTAATTCTGCTACCAATCAAAACTAAACGATTGGCAATAGTTGATGATAACAAAAGGAAATCTTTATGGAAGACTTTGCAAGTTTAAACTGGTTGGCTATCGGCGTGGGGACTATTGCTGCATTTTTTCTTGGCTGGCTCTGGTACAGCCCGCTGGTTTTTGGCACTAAGTGGGCTGCTGGCTCAGGTGTAACACTGGATAGTGCCGATAAAATGCCAGCTATGGCGATGCTCACTCAGCTGTTAGCGCTGTTGGCACTGTTGGCACTGTTGGCACTGGCCATGGTAATAGGCATCACAGCGCAAGTTGATGCATTGATAACAGCCATCCTGGCCATTTTAGCCACAGCCTTATTTGCCGCTTCCGCAGGTGGCTTTGTCAACAAGAGTCGCTATGCAATTGCTGTCGATGTCTGTTACAGGATCGCGGCCGGGGCAGTAATGATAGTTTTTCAAGGAATATTCTAAGCTGATATGACCCATTAAAGATATTTTGCGCCAGCAGCACACTCCACTAAACCTTTTGTAATTTGCAAAAGGTTTAGCTGGATATTCAACTTTGATCTTATCACCAGTCACTATCATCCCTCCCTGCTCAACCACCGCCATCACTTTAGCTTTACCTACAATATCACCGGTGTCGTCCCAAGCTAACAGGCAGCTGGTAATGATCTAACTGCACACAAGGATTGCGCAGGCCTGTTAACTGATGACCACTGCACTGCCTAGCAGTAGTTTTGCTTCTGCTGGCAATCTAGGTAAATCAAAAGCCGTTGCGCTTATTC
>ASZI01000080.1 GCA_000416315.1 Osedax symbiont Rs2
CCTTCTACTAACTTGTCGTTGACAAAATACAAACTGCAAGGTTGGGTCATGTTTCTTTGCACTCGGCGTTTTTCACAGCTTTTTAGCACGGCCCTGGTCGCGCCTTGCTCAGTGTTGTGATTATAGACATAACTGGATGTCCAATTACCTGTTTTGTTGATGGCGTAGGCCAGTGCCTTGTTGTTCTTCAGATTTTTTAGTTTTGTAACGTATTTGTCTAAAGGGGTCTGCAGATTATTGAGAGATGCGGTGATGGTTTCAATTTGGCTTTTTGATTTTTGGTAAACGTATTGATTACCCGACAAATAGAGCTTGCAGTCAGAATTATTACCCTTGGACTTCCAGCGTGTATTGCACTTGAGCAGCGCCTGGTAATTAGCCGCTTCCTGAGATAGGTAACCCGCTTTCTGGCTCGCCGTCCATGAAAAACGCTTACCAACAGCGACTGCTACGGCTTTGTAGTTATTGTTGCTGGCGAAATATTTAGTTAAAAAACGGTTAAATTTATCGCCGATGACAATTGTATGAATACTTCCTGCCGCTAGCCGTTGACCATACATTTGCAGGCGTTTTTTAGCGATGATCTCTTGCACTTCTAGTAGGTACCCCGGCATTTTTTGATAATCTCCCCCTGCTAATCTGCGCAGCACTTTAGCGTTTTTCAAGATCAATGAAACAGGTTGGCTATTACTCAGTCTATAGAGTAGCGCGCTCTCAAGCTCTTTTTTGCTCCAGGGCTGGGTATTAACAAATGCAAAGCTGAATTCGTGATTAGTGTTAGTACTAAGCTTAAAAAATCCTCGGTTAGCCTCTTTGCAAGTCCTGCAGGCTGGATCAAAGCTAGAGAACAAAACAACTAAAGGTTTGCTCTGTTTAATTCTGATCTGGCGCATGGCGTTATCAGGTGTTAAAAGCGTGATATTTTTATTGCTCTGAAAAGCTCTGATGTTCAGCTCTGCAGCACTGGTAAATGGTGATACAAAAAGAAGTGAAAGTGCCATTAAAATTAAAGGAAGCAATCCTTTGATAGGCTGTAATAATTTGCGCGGCATTGAGTGATAGTTTCTCTGTGAAGTAGTGGGCAGTGTAACTTAGGAAAATGCTTAAGTGAAGCTAGGGAATTTACCCAGGCAACCGCATTGGCAAGGTCAGCCCCACTTTAGTGCGCTCCATCACCACTGAGGTTTTGTAGTGACGCACATTGCTGTCATGATAAAAAAATGTTTCTACGAACTGCTCAAAATCTTCCATATCAGTGGCGGTGACGATCAACACAAAATCGGTATCACCGGTGACGTAATAACATTGCTGGACGCGTGGTTCGCGCTTTATTCTGTTTTTAAATTGGGCTAAATGATTCAGGTGATCACGCTCTAACTCTACCGACAGGATAAAACTCATCAGTTGCCCCACCGCCTTGGGAGAGACGATCGCCACTTCGGCGCTTATCACATTGTTTTCTCGCAGTCGCTTTAAACGTCGCTGGACACTGGCACTGGATAAGCCGACCTCCTGGCCAATGTAGTCTATGGATTTTCGCAAGTCGCTCTGCAGTATTTTCAGGATCTGTAAATCTTGGCTGTCTAATTGCACGGTTTAGCTCCGATAATGTAGAATTTTACATCTGTAATAGAAAGCGATCATATTAGCCTGATATATGATGCAATAAAATCTAAATATTCCAATCTATGACCTAAATGGCTTAATCTTTTTTGCTATAGTTTTGCCAACGATAATTAGCGATAGGAATATGTGATGGACAACAGCAAGCGACCAGCGGCGGCGACACTAAGTATTTGGGGCGGCGAGACTGAACATGAATTATATGAGCGCTCAACGCAAGTACCAGTAGTACACAGTGTCTCTTTTGCCTACAAAGATATCGATACCTGGCAGAATGTAGCCCTGGAGAAAGAGCCCGGGCATATCTATTCACGCAATACCAACCCGACTGTGCGGGCCTTTGAAGACAAGCTAAAAGTATTGGAGGGCGCTGAGGCGGCAACCAGTTTTTCCTCTGGCATGGCGGCCATCAGTAACTGCTTTGGGGCACTGCTTAGTCCGGGTGATAGAATTGTTTCAATCAAAGATAGTTACGGCGGCACCAACAAGTTATTTACTGAGTTCTTGCCGCCATTGGGCATAGAAGTCTCTCTTTGTGATACTACAGACCACACTGAGCTCGAAGCTGAAATTGCCGGTGGTTGTAAGATGCTGTATTTAGAAACCCCGACTAACCCGACGGTTAAAATAGTTGATATACAACGTTTGGCCAAGGCCGCAAAAGCGGTGGGAGCGCTGGTGGTTGTTGATAATACTTTTGCCTCTCCGATCAACTGTAATCCGCTGACATTAGGTGCTGATATAGTGATACACAGTGCTTCAAAATACCTTGGCGGTCATGCTGATGCCTTAGGCGGCGTCGCCTGTGGTAGTGCAGCGTTGATCAAAAAGCTCTATCATTATCGCGAAATCAATGGAGCGGCGCTGGCACCTATGGATGCCTATAGCTTACTGCGCGGCATGAAAACCTTGAGTTTGAGAGTTGAGCGACAAAACCAGAGTGCCATGACTATTGCCAACTGGCTGACTCAGCACCCAAGTGTTGAGCAAGTAAACTATCCGGGTTTAGAGAGCCACTTGCATCACGATATCGCCAAGCGACAGATGAGTGGTTTTGGCGGTATGTTGAGCTTTAGTGTGAAAGGCGGTCTGGAAGCGATTAAAGTATTTTTGCCAAAATTGCAATATGCACACATGGCGGCTAACTTAGGCTGTGTCGAAACAGTAGTTGGACCTCCAGTGGTCACAAGCCACGTAGAATGTACAGCAGCGGAGCGCGCTGCAGCTGGAATCCCCGAGGGCTTGGTACGCTACTCGACAGGGATTGAAGACGTTGAAGATCTGTTGGCTGATTTAGAGCAGGCATTGGCGTATCTTAAGTAAGTAGTAATTAGTAAGTAGTAAGTAGTAAGTCGGCAGTTATGTGGTTTTCGCATGCTGCCGTTTTTCTGCAATGATCTAACTTTGCCAAGCGCTATTGGTTAAATTCATCCATTGTCGCTGCCACTTGCCTGACGCTTTGGCAGAACGCTTGCAGTGAAGGGTGTTCTCTGCTGCCGACCGGAAAGGCCAGTCCGTAGCTGTAGGTTATTGCCGGCAAAAACTCGCGGGTAATAATGTCGTTGTTTCTCCACAATCTGGCGGCAAAAGGCTCCACTACTCCCACCGCTATTCCCGCGGCTATCATTGCATAACCGGTGTGCGATGTATCAATCATAATGTCCTGCTTTATCTGATCCTTAACGCAAGCTAAGCTGTCACTAATTTTTTCCCAGTAGCTGGATTTTTCATCGACGACTGTCAGTACTGACTCGCCAATCAAATCTTGCGCTGTGATGCTCTTTTTAGTTGCCAGCGGATGGTCTTTGCGGGCTACAAACACATAACGCGCCAGGCCGATACTCTGCGTTTTAATACCGATCAATTGCGGTAATTCCAAGCCAACGGCCAGATCTACTGAACCACATTGTAATTTAGTAATGGACTGGGTCACATTATCGGTGAGCAAGGTAAAGCGCTCATTGGGGTAGTACTTTTTATGCTCTTGAATAGCCATCGGCAACAAGCTTGAACCTATTGATGGAGTACAGGAAATGCGTAATTGAGTAGGCACTTTCTGGCGGATTTGCTCAGCCACTGATTGCAATTTTTCAAAGCCGAGAAAGCTCTCTTCCACCGCGGCAAAAAAATCTGCTGCATCGGTAGTCGGATGTAACCGTCCCTTGCGCCGATGGAACAGCCGAAAATTCAGCGAGTCTTCTAAATCGTTAATCAAACGACTAACCGCCGGTTGTGATATATGCAGTTCTGTCGCAGCAGCTGAAGTTGTACCTAATAGTATAACGGCCCTAAAAGCTTCAATTTGGCGAAATTTCATCTCTAGTCCCCATCCCTAAACTTGATAACATTAACGTATAGAGTCTAATCTAATATGATTGGATGCTATCACCTATTTGCTGCATGATGAATTTAAATTAAATATAGTTTAAATGGAGCAAAAGAGTGAGACAGTTATTTTCCGACGATTATTTTAGCGCGCGAACCCGTCTCTTGGATGCCTGCCAAAAAGCTGATTTAACCGTGCAGACTCTGTTGCACCCAAGTATTACCGACCAGCGCGGCGAAGTGGCCATTGATGTCGTCAGAATAGGCAGCGAAACCGCCAGTAAAGTTATTTTTATCTCCTCTGGCGTACATGGAACTGAAGGAACAGTGGGCTCAGGGGTACAACTGGGGCTAATTGAACAGTTGGGCCAGTTAAGAGTTAGCCAAGATGTCGCCTATGTGATTATTCACGCGGTCAACCCGGTAGGTTATATAAACTTAACCCGCTGCAATGAAGATAATATTGATCTGAACCGAAACTTCAAAGATTTCCGTGCGCCGTTAATGGCCAATCCAGACTACGATTCTCTTAGAGATGCCTTGTGTAGCAACTACTTAGACGGAGATAAACGGGCCGTCGACGATCAAAAAATCCAACAATACATCGACGATCACTCAATGGCTGCACTGACCGAGAAAGTACTCAAAGGTCAGCACAGCGATGCACAGGGGATCTTCTATGGCGGCATCTGTCCCAGCTGGAGTCGCTTGATGATTGAGCAGATAGTGCATCAGCATGCACAGCACGCACAACATGTGGCCATTATCGATGTGCATACTGGCATTGGACCGCGCGGCGTAGGGCTTATCTTGCGCGATAAAGTGCGCGATAGCCAACAGGGGGACATGGCACCACTGGCAGGAGTTATGTGCACTGTTCTAGATCAGCTGGCTGCGCATCAGTCAAAAATAAAGATCATTCTAGAGTTTGGCACTTTGAGTTTCGATCAAGTGCTGTGCTCACTGCGAGATGACAATTGGTTATATCGTCACCCCGATGCCTCTCTGGCACAGCGAAATACTATTAAACACCATTTGAAACACGCTCTAAGAGTGGACGAAGACGATTGGTATGCTGCCATATGGCAACAGAGCTGGCAGTTGCTCATTGATGTGGAAGCTGAAATGGGAAGCTAAAGCAACCTGGCAAACTATGAAAATGCTATGCAAAAAACACTCAGTTTAGCTGTAAAAACCGGGTACCTACTTACAATAAAAAAATAGAGGAATCTATGATGAACCTGAAATCCATTGCTAATTTAAGCTTAAAAGGTGCAGCTTTTGGCGCAGCGCTTTTGTTAGCCACACAGATACAAGCGGCAAACACTTTGCGCTGGTCATCGGCTGGCGACGCGCTGACCATGGACCCGCATGCGAAAAATGAAACGCCGACCATCAATATGAATCGACAGGTATACGATACCTTAATTCAACGCGATGAAAATTTAAATATGGAGCCAGGTTTAGCCCTTAGTTGGGAGCCACTAAGTGCAACTTCGTGGCAGTTTAATTTGCGCTCTGGAGTAACTTTTCACGATGGCTCAGCCTTTAGTGCAGAAGATGTGAAATTCTCAATTGAGAGAGCGCAGGCAAATACCTCTGATTTTAAAGCCTATGTAAATACTATAGAGAGTGTTGAAATTATCGATGAGCACACTGTGGTCATCAATACTAAGAGCCCTGACCCAATCCTACCGAGTTATTTAACCTTTGTGTTCATGATGGATCAAACCTGGTCCCTTACTCATAAAGTTAGCAGTCCACAAGATTACAATTCCAGTGAAGAGACCTACGCGGTTAGGCATGCAAACGGTACCGGCGCATACTCTCTGGCTGAGCGTGAACCCGATCTTAAAACAGTATTACAGATAAACCCGAACTACTGGGGACCTGCTGCACAGATAGAAACCATTATCCACACGCCTATCTCATCGGCGCCTACCAGAATTGCCGCCCTTTTATCCAACGAGTTAGATTTCGTGCTGGATCCGCCGATTCAAGATCTAAAGCGTCTCAACGCGCAACAGAGTATCAAGGTAACTTCTGTACCGCAGATCCGCACCATCTTTCTAGGGTTAGATCAAGGTGCGCCAACACTGCGCTCAAACCCGGATTTGGATAACAACCCGCTGGCTGATAAACGTGTGCGCAAAGCCATGTACATGGCAATTGATATAAAGGCGATTCAACAAAAGATCATGCGTGGCTTAGCAGAGCCCGCCGGCATCATAACAGCCCCAGGTGTCAATGGTTACAACAAGGCACTGGATACTCGTCTTCCCTTTGATCGCAAGCAAGCTAAAGAGCTGTTGGCGCAAGCGGGATACCCTGAAGGTTTTAAGATCCGTCTGGATTGCCCGAATAATAGATATATCAATGACGAAGCTATTTGTCAGGCGGTTGTCTCTATGCTGTCCAAAATAGACATTAAAGTTTCCTTGAATGCCCAGCCAAAATCTATCTTCTTCAAGACCATAGGCAATAATGACTCCGATTTTTACTTGCTGGGATGGGGTGTTGCCACTTTAGATTCTGAGTACGTATTTCGCTACTTGCTGAATACTCGCAGCGATAAAATTGGTACTTGGAATCGCGCCAATTTTTCAAATGCAGAAGTTGATCAGTTAATCGCCAAGATTCAGCAGGAAGTTGATTTGACTAAGCGTGATCAGATGATTGAAAAAGTGTGGCAAATTACCAAAGAAGACATTACTTATTTGCCATTGCACCATCAAGTGATCAGCTGGGCGATGTCATCAAAACTGTCACTGCCAATAGTTGCCTCAAATGAGCCACTGTTTAGATTGGCCACCTATAAAAAATAGTCACTGAAACAGCGTGCTCTTTCAGGGCGCGCATTTAAACAACTCTTTAAAGCCTAGGCTGTGGAACATACCTATAAGTGCGTTATCTTCTGAGCGAGTTCTAAAGCGCTGGCAGGGCAGCGGACTTGGTTTTGTTTTTGTATTAAATATTGTGGGGGCTATAGGTTTAGCTATGTATAAGTTTTTATTACAGCGGTTGGTACAAGGGGTCTTAGTGATGTTAGTCGTCGCTTTTGTCGCCTTTGCTATATTCCATTTCCTTGGGGACCCGGTGAACAACATGGTGGGCGAGAGCGCCACTGATGCCGATCGTGAAATGGTTCGATTACAGTTGGGCTTAGATGAACCGATTGTGGTGCAATACATCAAGTTTGTTGGCAATATTTTGCAGGGAGATTTTGGAATCTCCTATCGTACTCGCACTTCGGTGATCGAACAGATGGCGGCGCGTTTGCCGGCAACCATAGAGCTGAGTTTGGTCTCTGGTTTTTTCTCCATTTTATTTGGCATCCCAATGGGGATTTACTGTGCGCTGCAGCCTAAAAGTTGGCTGACACGTAACTTTTTAGTCGGTTCACTGGTGGGGATCTCTATCCCGACTTTTCTCAGTGGCCTGCTACTAATTTATCTTTTTTCTGTCACTTTAGGCTGGTTGCCATCCCAGGGGCGAGGGGGATTAATCAGCTTTGGCTGGTGGGATACTAGTTTGCTGACGTTAAAAGGCTGGAGCTATATCTTGATGCCGGCCCTGACCTTGTGTATTTATCAATTGACCCTGATTACCCGTATGGTGCGCGCTGAAATGCTTGAAGTTATTCGCACTGACTACATTAAGTTTGCCCGTGCCCGTGGGCTTTCTAATTACATAGTGCAGTACCGTCATGCACTGAAAAACTCCTTAGTACCAGTGGTGACTATCATAGGATTGCAGTTAGGCACTGTGGTGGCCTTCTCAATTATTACAGAGACAGTATTCAATTGGCCCGGGTTGGGACAAATGTTTATTCAATCGATTGAATTTGTCGATATACCGGTTATGTCGGCCTATCTGATTTTTGTCGGTGCTTTTTTCGTGGTACTTAATCTAATCGTGGATCTGATTTATGCGTTAGTTGACCCAAGATTGAGGGCTGCATAATGGAGCATAATAATTCTCACAGCCAGGGCGTACAGCAAGTGCCACAAATGCAGAAGATGACTCTTATCAGAAAAATAGCTGATAGTGATATTTTCTATTCGTTTTGTCGCTCGCCATTAATAGTATTTGCCGCAGTACTTTGTCTGAGCTTAGTTTTGAGTGCGCTATTTGCCCCCTGGCTGGCGCCCTACGATCCCTTTGATCAGAGTTCTCTGAGTTTATGGGCTGCAAATTTAGCGCCGTTAAGTACCGATGATGATGGCTTTTTTTACTTGATGGGGACTGATAACCAAGGTCGGGATATATTGTCTGCGATTATGTATGGCATGCGCACTTCTTTGATCGTTGGCTTAGCAGCGGTTGCCTTCGCTTTAGTATTGGGTACCTCTCTTGGATTGGTCGCCGCTTTCTTTGGCGGTTGGGTGGATAGTTTGCTGATGCGCATTGCCGATATCCAATTGAGCTTTCCGGCTATTTTAGTGGCACTGTTAATCGATGGTGTGGCTAAAGCGGTGCTGGGTAGCTCGCAGATGGAGTCACTGGCAATTTATGTGCTGATTCTTGCGATTGGCCTATCCGAATGGGTGCAGTTTGCCCGGGCAGTGCGTGCTGCAGCTCTGGTTGAACAACGTAAAGAGTATGTGCAGGCAGCCCGTATTATGGGAGTTCCTGTGCCACTGATAATGCTGCGTCATATTCTGCCTAATGTTATTAGTCCTATATTAGTAATAGCAACAATCAGCATTGCCGTGGCCATCATCACTGAGGCAACTCTGTCATTTTTAGGGGTAGGTATCCCACAAACAGAGCCTTCGTTGGGCACTTTAATTCGAGTGGGCGGCAATTATTTAATGTCAGGAGAGTGGTGGATAACACTGTTTCCAGGTTTGACTTTAGTACTGTTAGTGCTGTCATTTAACTTGCTCGGTGACTGGCTGCGTGATGCCTTAAACCCAAGATTGAAGTAGGACTGAATATGTCATTGATAGAAATAAAAAATTTAAGTGTCTGCTATCCCTCCAGACGCGGCGTATTTAAGGCATTACAGAATGTCTCTCTAAAGGTAGAAGCTGGGGAAATTCACGGTTTAGTTGGCGAGTCCGGCGCGGGTAAGTCAACCATAGGTTCCGCCATTATGGGGTTACTGGAACACCCAGGTGAAATCAGTGCTGGAGAGATTAATTTTTGTGGGCAGAGTATAGGCGCGTTATCCGATAACGCATTGCAGCAATTGCGTGGCAGTTCCATCGGCATGATTTTTCAAGATCCACTCACCTCCCTCAATCCATTGATGAGTGTCGGCGAGCAGTTAATTGAAACTATCTGTTATCACCTAAAGCTAAGTAAAAGTGCCGCTAAAGATCGCGCCTTAGCACTGTTTAAAGAAGTGGAGATCCCTGAGCCCGAAGTGCGTATCGATCAATACCCGCACCAGTTCTCAGGCGGTATGCGCCAGCGAGTAGTGATTGCCTTGGCGCTTTGCAGTGAGCCTAAATTGCTGATAGCCGATGAGCCAACCACGGCACTGGATGTCTCAGTACAAGCGCAGATATTAGATCTGATCAAGCGCTTAGTGAAAAAGCATCAACTCGGGGTTATTTTGGTGACCCACGATATGGGAGTAATTGCACAAACCACTGATAAAGTCACAGTGCTGTTTCGTGGCAAAGTGGTTGAGAGTGGGGCAACCGGGCAGCTATTAGCAGCACCGCAGCACCGCTATACCCAAAGTTTGCTCAGTGCAGTGCCGCGCTCTGACAAAAAAATGTCGCGCTTTTGCCAGGTATCCTGGATTGAGGGCAGTCAACCTTTAGACAACAGAGCATTTGCCAAGGACTGGCAAGGCGAAAATAATTTGAACCTTGGCAGCCAAGTGCCGATGTTAGAAGTGAAAAACTTATCGCTTTCATTTAAGGCAAAAGCGAGCATTTTTGCTAAAACCCCGGCGCCGACTAAAGCCGTAGACGATGTCAGTTTTAGCGTCAACTACGGTGAAGTATTTGGCATAGTTGGGGAGAGTGGCTCAGGTAAATCACCCATTCCCCGATTGATTCCCCGCCTCTATAACCCGGACAGTGGCAGTATCTGCTATCGTGGAGAATCAGTTGTAGGTAAGTTGCCAAAGCAGCAGTTACAGAGTTTTCGCCGCCGCTGCCAAATGATTTTTCAGGACCCCTATTCATCGATTAACCCGAGAATGAGGGTACGCGATATTATCGCTGAACCTATACTACTGTATGGGCTCAACGATCGTAAAGGTGCTTATCAGAGGGTCGATAAACTGTTGGATTATTTAGGCTTGGAGCGGGCGGCGGCGCTTAAATACCCGCATGAGTTTTCCGGCGGGCAAAGGCAGCGCATCTCCATTGCCAGAGCACTGGCAACAGAGCCTAGTTTACTGATTTGCGATGAGCCCACCTCTGCTTTGGATGTGTCTATTCAAGCGCAAATTTTGAATATACTCAAAGATCTGCAGAGTGAACTGGGGTTAACCATGATATTCATTAGTCATGATTTACCGGTCATTCGACAAATGTGCGACAAAGTCGCGGTGATGAAAGCGGGTAAAATAGTTGAGCTGACAGAGAGTGAGACTTTATTTACTGCTGCTCAACATGCGTATTCACAGAGCTTGTTGCGTTTGATGCCCAATATGCACAGATAGAGACAGTTGTTTAATTTCTTTGCAAGAAAAAGGGATGTTTCTTGCAAAGCTATCAGTTAAATATAATTGCGGCCGGCTATCCGCTAATCACTGGCATGCTTGACCAGGCCCTTTTATGCAACATCTCACAGCCAGTTTCAGTAATTAAGATATTTTCTTCATGTACCATCATCTTGCCAGGGGCGAAGGTCATGCCAGGTTCAAGGGTTAACACCATACCGGGCTGTAAAATCACATCCCCTGACTCAACATTGGACGGCCACTCTGTTAACTGCATTCCCAGGCCATGGCCCATGCGCCCGACATCGTTGCCCAGCGCGCCAGCATCTTCAAGTACCGACCACATCGCCTGCCAGAGTTCACCAGTACTGCGACCGGGCGCGGCAATTTGCAAGCCAGCTTCGGTGGACGCCCAGACAGCCTCGTAGGCTGCATGAGTCTCACTATCGACCTGAGCAAAGGCAAAATTGCGATCAAAGTCGCTGAAATAGCCATCAAAATTAGCCCCGGTATCTATGATCAATACGTCCCCTTCAGTAAGCTGTCGATCACTGGGACCCATAATAATATCATCGTAACCTCCAGCCCCGGATGCAGATATCAAGTAGGGACAAGTGTCGGCGCCAAGGCGCAACATTTCCAACTGCATCGCCTTGCAAGCTTCACGTTCAGTGATACCAGCTTTGAGATGCTGGCGCAGATAATCAAAGCCAGCGGCGGTGACTTCACAGGCAAAACGAATCTTTTGCACTTCAGCAGCCGATTTAACACTGCGCAATATACGGACAATGTTGCTGATATCCAGCATCTGATGTCCCGATAAATTATCTTGCAAAGTCTTGTAATTGGCAGCGGGCATGCGCAAATAGGTTTCAGGACCAAGCATGGCACCGATGCGCCGGGATTTTTTGCTAAGCTCCCCAAGGGTCATTGCCAGCAGTGAAATCCCGTCATCTTCTGGGCGCGGTGAGGGCCAGCTGCGAACGTCTTCGATCCAGGTTTGCGCAAAGCCACTGACACCTATTTGCGGCACCACAGCGATAGGTTTCCCCTGTGCCGGGATTACCAGAAACCAGGGACGGGTCGGGCTCTGCCAAAATTGTGATTTAAAACCACTGTAATAGCGAAACTCAGGCTCAGTGGTGAAAAAAACCGCCTCTATCTGCTGCAGCGCCATTTGCTGTTGAAGTTTTTCGGTGCGCTGGGCAAATTCGCTGGTGGCAAAACCGCGAATTGGGGGGACTAATAAGTCTGTCATAGCAGTATCCAAT
>ASZI01000081.1 GCA_000416315.1 Osedax symbiont Rs2
TAACAATTTATTGATATCATCGAGCAAGCTACGATCATTCTTAGCACTTGGATATTCCCTGTATATGTTTTTTAACTGCTTGAGGGCAGCCCGGCGATAGGCATTTTTGCGCACTCTAGCGAGCCCTGCTTTTATCATCCAGAAACAGCTGACGAAGATTATTAGTAATAAAAGCCACCAACCCGGGGCCAGTGGCAAGCTGCTGACAGGCTCTGGTAAATGCAGATCTTTCAATTGCTCCAGTGGATTCACAGTATTAGTCACAAGCCAGGTCTCTGCTTTTTGTTTAAATAGTGATGCGGGGTAAAACGCTGCTCCAATACTTTAAGTAAACTATCGCCGGTTGAAAGGGCCAATATTTCTATGTTCAGAGGCTTGCAAAAATCGGCAATTTTCTGTTCCCTGCTCTTCATTAAATTTGTCTTACTCTGATTAAGCAAACGAGTATTTTTTCCATCGCTAACCGACAAATTTTGTCGCGAGGGCAACTGCCACTCCAGTGGGTCGGAAATAACGATAAAGGTCACTTGGTTATGTTGAGTCAGCTTCAGTAATCGGCCTTTATTGAGCGTTTCAATATCGTGAAAATCACTGGCAATATAGATTGCACTGCCGGGCCTTGAGACTTGTTTGAGCTTGGCAAACAACTGATCTAAACTTTGTTTAGCATCTGTGGCGATGGGTGAATGCAACTGCTGGGCATACTGTTCTAAGTAGCGAATGTAAGATAGCACCCTTTTCCTGCTAGCTTTAGGACGCAATTCAATATGGCTGTTATCTCCTATCACTAAACCGCCTACTCGATCTTTGCTTTTAAGAGCCACCCAGGCCAGCGCACTCATCACACCGGCACATGCCACTGATTTAAAACAATTAACCGAGCCAAAAAACATGTCTGAACGTAAATCTGCAGCTAAAATTACCGGTCGTTCACGCTCTTGAGTAAAAACTCTGGTGTGAGTTTTCTGGGTCTTAGCTGTCACCCTCCAGTCGATACTGCGTATGTCATCACCGGGCTGATACAATCTTACCTCTGCAAAATCCAGTCCCCGGCCACGCATTCTGGTCTGCCAGTTTCCGGCGCTGGGGCTAGTACGTATCTGTGTATCTAAATCTAATTGTTGGGTATATTTACGCAATGCCAACAGCTGCTGTAATTGCGGATAGACGCCCTTGAGCTCAAACAGTTCAGACAGCTGTGCAGTATTCATCTAAGGGTCTCTGGAAAATTTTCTTAAGCAACGGTAACTTCTGTTAATAACTTGGCAATAACGTCATCGGCACTGATTGCATTGGCTTCAGCTTCAAAACTGAGGATCAGACGGTGACGATACACATCAAAAACAACTTGTTGAACATCTTCAGGGGTGACGAAATCTCTACCTTTTAACCAGGCCAGGGCTCTGGCACATCTGTCCAGAGCAATTGTAGCCCTTGGGCTTACCCCAACTTCAATCCAGCTTTGTAACTGGCTGCTGTAGCTCTCTGGATAGCGGGTCGCCATGGTCAACTGCACGATATACTCTTCAACCGATTCCGCCATATGCACAGCGAGCACTTGTTGTCTTGCCGCAAGCAGCTTCTCGTCAGTCATCACTTCGGGCTTCGCCGTTGGATTCCCACTGGCCTCACTTCTGGCTAATTTTAGGATTTCACGCTCGGCCGCTAAATCTGGATAGCCAACATTTACTTTCATCAAAAAGCGGTCTAATTGAGCTTCAGGTAGTGGATAAGTCCCCTCTTGTTCCAGAGGGTTTTGGGTGGCCATTACCATAAAAATCTCTGGTAGCGGGTAAGTTTGGCTTCCGACACTAATCTGCCGCTCAGCCATTGCCTCCAACAGAGCCGACTGCACTTTGGCTGGAGCGCGGTTGATTTCATCTGCCAGTACCAGGTTGTGAAAAATAGGCCCGCGTTGAAATGAGAAACTCGCATCTTCAGGGTGGTAAATATCGCTGCCGGTAACATCCGAGGGCAGCAGATCCGGGGTAAATTGAATACGATGAAAATCCCCGCTAATAGCCTTAGAAAGAGAGTTAATAGCGCGGGTTTTAGCAACCCCGGGAACGCCTTCTACTAAGATGTGACCATCCGCTAGCAGGGCGATCAATAGGCGCTGTACTAGCGCTGGCTGGCCAATAATTTCAGAGCTTAGCCATTTCTGTAACTGGATGAAACTAGCATTTAATTCGGTGTTATTCAAAATCCTTTCTCTCAACGCAATAAATCTGACAATTTGGAGTAAAAACGACTGATAGAGTTCAAGTAAATAAAAATTTTTCGATGTTCTTTATGATTTTTCCAGTGACTCAATCAAACTAAAAACCAGAAACCAGAAACCAGCTAAGCGCCGTAAAATACTATGACGCACAGCTAAGATATGGTGATAAAAGGAAAAAATACAATTGAACCAATTATTTTTATCACTACAATCGGGCAATTAAGTGCCGACAAGCAGAAATCTTTCTAATAGCAACTTTGGAATGTCGATTTTTCATAGGTATTTTTATTAAATCTATCACTGACAGCCATCTGTCAAAACAACCAGCTCATCTAAACAAGTGACTATTTTCAATCAATATTATAGCCATTAAAAAGTAAATCTACAGCCTAAACATAGCTTGGCACAGTTAGCCACGCTGATTAATCTAGGCATTTTACTATTGTCCGATGTGAATAATTTATCATATATTCAGCGAAGGTTTTACTGTTTCATTCCAGTCTTGAACTGATCTGTCTGCTAGCTAGAGAGTTTTTGCTTCAATGACCTGAAATGTGAAAATAATTCGCAGCTTTGAGTTAAGAGAACACCTGGAGATAAGTTACATTAGCGGCTGCGTTTGAAGGAGAAGTTTGATGTATATACTACCGAGTTTTGATCATCTTAAAGACCTTAATATTGCCGACCCGGAAGCTTTTGAAGTACTTCGAAATGAATTGATAAACGACTACATAGAGACGACAGCTACGCAGCGAAAACAACGCCTGATCGGATTACAGTTTCAAATTAATAGCCGCCGAGAACTGTCCACAAACCCTATGCACTCTTGCATTGCATTGTCCAAAATGATGCACGAAACTTTTTGGGACATGCGCTGCTCACTGGAAACGATCTCGGAGATGTCTGCTGAAGGTTTTTTCTCAACTAGCCCTGCACCTTTTTCAAAGCCAATAGCAGAGAAAGCCAGTGCCGAAATATTAGAATTAAAGCAGCTTAGTTAATGTTTGTGTATTTGACCGCGCTCGCGCTCTGCAGCTGATTTATCTGTTGAGAAAACAACCTCACGCAACTTGTAGGATATGATCAATATGCACGCACCTAAGGTCCCACCTACAGTGTTTAAATACAAATCTTGTTGGCTGGAATGCCTGGTAATCAACCAAGATTGGCTATATTCAATAACAAAACTTAGCGACAGGGATGCAAAAGAAGTCAGTATAACGACAAAGCTATACTGGTAGTATCGACAACTGAAGCTAAAGCGGGCAAATTGCTGCTGTATGATTGCCGCCAGTAACAATCCAAAGGGAATAAAACCAAAAGTATTTAATAACATATCACGCATTCTGCTCTGCGAATTAATATCAAAGCTGGCCGTCTCTAATACCACCCGTTTGAGCATTGTCAGTTTCTCTGGAATCAATAACCAGCCAGCAGAATCAGCAATAGCAGAGGGGCCATTTTTAGCGTCAAAGTCCACCAGCGGATGTAGTTGAGGCCTATCAGCTAATGAAGCTATTGACAGAGATTTAATCGCACCGCGCCAATTGTTATCAAGTATTTCATTGGCCGACAGCAGTAATCTTACCCCCGTTGGCGCCGAGGGAATCTTAACTATCGCCCCTGTGCGCTTTACTTCGGGCAAGCCTGTCAAACTTAAACTGGTTTTCTTTTTATCGACTCGCAGTGACAACTGTTGATAGCCTTTAAAGCGATTGGAAATTTTTATTCTGATACGCGGTGTATTCCTGCTGTGATTATAATCATCGCCGTTCATGACAATAATATAATCGCGAACTTGCGCAATAATCAACTGCCGATCAGGGTCGCCATCAGAAATTAATAACAAAAACTGGAAGTGATTATTTTCATAGCTAACCGGCGAAAAATTTATCTTGATTTCAAAGCCATCGGCATTCAACGCATCTATTTGCCGCTGCAGTAAATAATTTTTTGAATAGGCAAGCGCCCGCTCACCAAAAATCAAGGCGCCGTCGTTTTCTGAGTAGTGAACCTGATTTTTACTCGGCACACTATCTTTGAGCCCAATGTATAACATGCTAATGACAACACTCATTAAGGCGATTAACAACAGCTTATTCGACACTAATACCTCACTAAAAATTATCTCTCGCCCATTTTAACGACAGCATTGAACTGCACACTAGCCGTTAACGGGGAAGTAAGATGCACAGCACAATGACTGCCTCGCTAGTAAACACTAAGCTGTAAGATTAATTTTGACTATCTATTATCTTAGTTAGCTGACTCCCCAGTGCAGCTATTGCCTGTTGCTTGTCTTTGTCGATCATTGAGCCATATCGTTAAAAGCGCTGAATGCCCCACCTAGTGTAACTTGAGACGCCAATACATTAACTTTGATATTTGCCAGTAACATTCGCAACACAACTAAACCACGCATTCCCCCCAGCACACCTGGAGAGGCTGCCATAATCATAGCAAACTTGCCCGCATAGGCACTTAAACTCGCTTCATTTTTTATTGTCGGACGCGAAGCCCAATCCAGAGCGTTTTTTAGCAGCGCACTATAGGCGCTATTGTATTCAGGCGAGGCGATTAACAAGCCTTGGTGCTCCAGTAACAGTTTCTTGAACGCCAGTGCCCCCTCTGGGAACTGTTGTTTTTCTAAGTCTTGATTAAACAACGGCAGGGTAAAATCTGCTAAATTGACAACAGTAACTTCTGCCCCGGCATCCCTGGCACCTTGTACAGCAACCTCGAGCATTTTTTGATTGCTCGAACCGGATCTGCTACTTCCTGAAAATGCCAAAATTTTTGCCATGTAAAATCCCTTACTGATTGACTGCAAAAAAATCATACTGTCTATAAATAATACTTTATCTATAACAAAAGGCTACTGCACTGCCGTGCGAAACTCTGCTGCTTAAAACGAAGCCTATGTGAACTCTCTACTCTCATTCTAGTAGAGAGCTAACTTGATCAGCGTTGTCTGAAACTTTATTCAGTCGACATTGCTACTGTGTTTTTGTATGTTTTTATAATTTTCTATGCCGGCGATAGTATCTTCACTGTGATGATTAACATACAGCACTGTGGACAATCCTGCGGCACATATTTTCTCAATAAGTGCCAGCACCAGCTGTCGATTAATATCGTCTAATCCTAAGCAGGGCTCGTCCAAGATCAGCAGCGGCGGATGCTTGACCATAGCCCGGGCAATTAACAACAGTCGCTGATCGCCGAAAGATAACTTATTAAAACTCTGATCTGCTCGCCCTTGCATTCCCAGTAGCGCCAACCACTGATCGGCAATGTTTCGCTGTTTATCTGTGGCTTTACTGTACAGACCGATACTGTCGTAGAAACCAGAGACGATCACGTTGCGCAAGCTGGTGCCGACCCGATACTCCCACTGCAAGGCCGTGGAGACATAACCGATAAACTGCTTAATTTGCCAGATGCTCTCGCCATTGCCACGGTTAAAACCAAAGACAAATATATCATTGGAATAACACTGCGGGTGATCACCGGTAATCAGTGACAAAATGGCCGTTTTACCACTGCCGTTGGGCCCACATAACTGCCAGTGCTGACCGGCATCAATGCGCCAGTTAAAATCTTGCAATACTTTTAACTGATCGTATTTAACGCAAATATCACTCAAAAGAACCAGCGGCTGATCGGGATCTAACAGCGATTTTGCAGAGCTATCTGCTGTTGGCGGTATCTGCAAGTCGCTGGTTTTAAGGTGCAATAACTGCTGCAACTCGCGGTAGGCTATTTCGTCAGATCTGGCGACACAATGCGCTAAAGTTGCCTCGCGCATATATCCAAGATGGGTAACAAAGTCCGGAATTTCATCACACCTATTGAGCACCATCACTATACTGATCTTGTGGCTTAACTTGACCAGGTATTGCTGTAACATAGTCAGTGTATCGGCGTCCAAACCATCAAAAGGCTCATCTAATAACAGTAATTGTGGCTCACTTGCCAGCGCCTTTATCAGTAAAACTTTGCGTGTTTCGCCAGTCGATAAAGCCCTGAAAGGGCGATCCAGCAAATAATTTAGCGCAAATTTTTCTACTAGGTCCTTTACTACACTGGCGTTGACATCACCCTCGGCTAATATTTGATGCACTGTTGTGCCCACCGCAATAACATCTAATATATCGGCATCATCTTTTTTGCGCTCACGCTCTATCAATGCCGCTTGCGCCTCAAACGACACCAGCGCCACAGCCTCAACTATGCCCTCACTGCTGCCGGCTATCTTCTCGCCAAAACCTGCCAGTGTTGCTACCAGTGCTGACTTGCCTGAACCGTTCGCCCCGGTAATAACCCAGTGCTGCCCAGTCTCTATTTGCCAGTTGATATCCTGCAATTGAAAACCTTGCTCAAAATCAAAATAACATTGTTGTAATTGAATCTTCATAAAACTATCGATCCCGCTAACGAATAACTTGCCGGTTAACGCAGCTATTAACCGCGAATAAAATTTGGGCCAAAAAAAACCAAGAACAAATCTTGGTTTTTAGTCTGCTAGCTAAATCAGATGATAGCTTTCATATCTGACATATGACCGCGTAATATACCACCTATACGCTCAACTGGATGTGTTCTTAGTGCTGTATTAACTTCGATTAATCTAGCGTTATCAACTCCATTATCATCGTTTACAGTCCCTTTACCTATCACATCAGTGTCGATATTTTTCATGAAATCTTGCAACAGTGGCAAGCAGGCATGGTTGTATAAGTAACAACCGTATTCTGCTGTATCGGAAATAGTTGCGTTCATTTCATAAAGCTTTTTACGGGCGATTGTATTGGCAATTAGCGGTGTCTCATGCAGTGACTCGTAGTAAGCTGAGTCGGCAATAATTCCCGCGGCGGTCATAGTTTCAAAGGCCAATTCAACACCAGCTTTAACCATAGCGACCATCAGAATACCGTGATCAAAGAATTCCTGTTCAGAAATTTCCATTTCGCCAGCCGGTGTTCTCTCAAAGGCAGTCTCTGCAGTTTCTGCGCGCCATCCCAACAGCTTAACGTCGTCTTCAGCCCAGTCGGCCATCATGCCACTGGAGAATGTACCATCCATGATGTCGTCTTGGTGCTTATTGTATAGCGGACGCATAATGTCTTTTAGCTCTTCAGCTAGGTCAAAAGCCTTAATCTTATCAGGGTTTGACAGACGATCTAGCATGTTAGTCACACCACCGTACTTAAGTGCTTCTGTTACAACTTCCCAACCGTATTGAACTAGCTTGGAAGCGTAGCCTACATCGATACCTTTTTCTACCATCTTGTCAAAACACAAGATTGAACCGGTTTGCAACATACCGCAAAGAATTGTCTGCTCTCCCATTAAGTCCGACTTTACTTCAGCGATAAATGAAGACATCAAAACACCTGCCTTGTGACCACCAGTACCCACAGCATAAGCCTTGGCTAGTGCCAGTCCCTGCCCTTGTGGATCGTTATCTTCGTGCACAGCGATCAGTGTAGGTACGCCGAAACCACGAACATATTCTGCGCGCACTTCAGATCCAGGACACTTAGGTGCAACCATGATCACTGTTAAGTCTTGACGAATTTGCATACCTTCTTCAACAACATTGAAACCGTGTGAATAAGAAAGGCAGGCATCCTTTTTCATCATTGGCATAATTTCAGTGACAACAGCTGTGTGCTGCTTGTCCGGAGTCAAGTTCAAAACGACATCAGCCGTTGGTATAAGCTCTTGATAAGTTCCGACAGTAAAACCATTCTCTGATGCATTTTTCCAGGATTGACGTTTTTCATCGATTGCCGCCTGACGCAGCGTATATGAAACATCCAGACCACTGTCACGCAAGTTAAGACCCTGGTTTAGACCTTGAGCACCACAGCCAATAACAACAATCTTTTTGCCTTTAAGGGCATCAACACCCTCAGTAAATTCGTTTAAGTGCATAAAGCGGCACTTGCCCAACTGTTCTAGTTGATCGCGTAAGGCTAATGTATTGAAATAATTGTTAGACATGGTCATTTTCCATTTAAATAGTTTACTAAGCGCGTCTGACATAACAGCCAGTGAGCGTGACATTTGATGAAGCGAATTCTAGCGCAACTTTATCTTTGCGTATATTGATATATAAAACTCATTGCATTGCACTAATTGCAACACAACCTGCCGTACATAAATTATTTAACTTTTCCCAGAGACAAATTCCCCCACTGATCCGTGCTTGCCGCTACTGCAAAATCAAAACAGTCAATATCTGTGCAGTGATAAAAGTCAGACTCTGGGCTCTCTATTCTCTGTGGATCGAAAAACCGCTGCGAACAAGGTGAGCGCAGTAACTTTTCGATCAGTTGTGCCCTGTCAGGCTTTTTCCCAAGTAGCAGTGCTTCGATATAGTTTGCGCACTCAGTGTCCTCATCAGTTTGATATTTAGCTTCCAGGCCCATACTCACCAGAGTGACCTGTTCAGGTTGCTGTGACAATATATACTGCGCTGTTGCTTTAGCGTTGACCAAAGCACCGGTTAATACTTGCTCAGCATTGCTCGCCTGCACAATCCCCTGAGTCCCCGCATGAGTAGTATGTACCACTGTCTTAGTACTCATATCGTAACCTAGCACTTCAGTGGGTGAGTTTCCCAGCGCAAACCCTGGCAGGCGAACACCATTTCTTTCACCTATCAATACTGATCCACTGTGCTGTGTGGCAATATCTATAGCGGATTGTATTTGTCCCACTGGAATAACGGTCTTGGCCCCCTGCGACAAACAGTAGCAGCTCACTGAAAATGCTCGGAATACATCGATAATCACAGCAATACCTTGGGCCTGCCTGGCACCGGCGATAAAATTAGTCTTGATGATTTTCACAATTTACTCCGCAGAAGACGATTGAAAAATTTATTCACTGTGTTGGATTCTTGTAAAAGGTTAAAACGCCTTAGCGCCTGTTACTTTAGTCAACAGCTGGGATATTATCTGTGTGGCGGCACAATTGCTAATCAGTGCTATATTCACTGCAACCTATCTACTATACTTAGGCGCTTAATTTTTATTGAGGTATTGATAATGCTCACTGTGAGAGCGTTTCAAACATCAATATTTTGACTTTATTGTAAAACACATTGCTTAAGTGACCCGTTGTAGGGGACACCACTGAGCACAGGGAAAACTAATGCCGGTTATTACACTACCAGATTCAAGTAAGAGAGAATTCGATCATCCAGTCAGCATCTTAGATGTCGCTATGGACATAGGCCCAGGCCTTGCAAAAGCGACCATCGCCGGGAGAATCGACGGACGTTTAGTTGATGCTTGCGAGCTAATTAGCGAAGATGCCAAGTTAGAAATAGTCACCGCCAGAGACGATGCTGGACTCGAGATCATCCGCCACTCTTTTGCCCACTTAATCGGTCATGCTGTAAAACAGCTCTATCCAAGTGCAAAAATGGCCATAGGTCCGACCATCGAAAATGGTTTTTACTACGATATAGATTATGCAGAGAATCTTACAAACGAAGATCTCGCGACCATCGAAAAGCGCATCAGTCAACTAATTAAAACAGACTATGATGTCGTTAAAAAAATGACACCTATAGCCGAGGCACGCGCCCTGTTTGAAAGCCGTGACGAGACTTACAAACTAGAGCTAATTGATGGCCTAGATGATTCAATCACCGAAGTGGGTCTATATCATCACCAAGAATATGTAGACATGTGCCGTGGTCCACACGTCCCTAATACTAGAGTATTGCGTTCATTCAAACTGATGAATCTTGCCGGTGCATACTGGCGCGGCGATTCAGACAACAAAATGCTGCAGCGTATTTACGGTACAGCATGGGGTGATAAGAAAGCGCTTAAGGCCTACCTCAAGCGCCTTGAAGAAGCCGATAAGCGCGACCATCGCAAACTGGGAAAGAGCTTAGACTTGTTCCATATGCAGGAAGAGGCACCAGGAATGGTTTTCTGGCACCCTAACGGCTGGGCATTTTATCAGCAAGTAGAACAGTACATGCGCAAAAAGCAAATTGAGCATGGCTATGAAGAAATAAAAACTCCGCAAATAGTTGATAAATCGCTGTGGGAGAGATCGGGGCACTGGGACAAATTTGCCGACGGTATGTTTACCACGGGTTCTGAAAATCGCGATTACGCAGTTAAACCAATGAACTGCCCCTGTCATATACAGGTATTCAATCAGGGGTTGCGCTCCTATCGGGACTTGCCTTTCAGGCTGGCGGAATTTGGCTCTTGCCATCGCAACGAACCCTCCGGAGCACTGCACGGTATTATGCGGGTGCGCGGCTTCACTCAGGATGACGGACATATTTTCTGTGCCGAAAAAGACATCCAAACAGAAGTGGCAAGCTTTATCGCCTTTTTGCATGAAGTTTACGATGACTTCGGTTTTACCGACATTATCTATAAGCTCTCCACTCGTCCAGAACAGCGAGTCGGTTCTGACGAGGACTGGGACAAGGCAGAAAAATCTTTGGGCGATGCATTAGATGCAGCTAAACTGGATTGGGACATCCTACCTGGTGAAGGTGCTTTTTACGGCCCTAAAATAGAATTTTCACTCAAAGATTGCCTTGGCCGTGTATGGCAATGTGGTACAATGCAAGTCGATTTTTCAATGCCAGGCAGATTGGATGCGCAGTTTGTCAATGAAGAGGGCAACAGAGAGACACCGGTGATGTTGCATCGGGCGATTCTGGGATCTTTTGAGCGTTTTATCGGCATATTGATTGAACACCATGCCGGAGTACTTCCCGCTTGGTTGGCTCCAAAACAGCTGGTAATAATGAACATTACTGACAAACAAGCCGACTATTGCCGAGATATTGCAAATAAATTAGAAAAAAGTGGCTTTAGAGTCATTCAGGACTTGAGAAATGAGAAGATCGGCTTTAAAATCCGCGAGCGCACTCTACAAAAAGTTCCCTACCTGTTAGTGGTTGGCGATAATGAGGTCGAAAACGGCACTGTTGCAGTCAGAACTCGCAGTGGCGATGACCTCGGTGCGATGACATTAGACGCTTTTGCTGAATATTTAAACAGCGAGATAAAGCGTAAAGGTCGCAAAGACAATGATTAGGAGAAATCAAGATTAGACGCGATAACAGAAGAGGGGCGCGCACTGAAAACCGTGCTCCCATTAATGAGAATATCCGAGCTCAAGAAGTTCGCCTAATAGATGCAGACGGCGAGCAAGTGGGAGTAGTACCTATTAAAGATGCTCTTGAGCGTGCTCAAGAAGCAGAACTTGATCTGGTAAAAATCTCAGACTCTGATCCTGTAGTTTGTAAATTAATGGACTATGGCAAGTATCAGTATGAGATGAAAAAGGCGGCGAATGAAGCAAAGAAGAAGCAACATCGCACCCAGATCAAGGAAATAAAGTTTCGTCCTGGAACGGAAGATGGGGATTATCAGGTAAAGCTACGCAACCTGGTACGTTTCCTAGAAGCAGGAGACAAAGCCAAGATAACGTTACGTTATCGCGGTCGTGAGATGGCTCACCAGCAATTGGGCATGCAACTAATGAATCGAGTAGAGGAAGACTTGAAAGAATTAGGAGTTGTAGAGCAACGTCCAAAGATGGAAGGTCGTCAAATGGTCATGGTTATTGCTCCGAAGAAGAAGAAGTAGTTCACAGCTGAATTAAACCTGCTGCTGTTACACAATAGCCGCGGGGTTTGTTGTTTCTCTGTCAATGAAAATTCATTGCTAATCAGCGTTTATTCGCTAATAAAGATTAGTAACAAAAAACTAATGAATGCGTGGAGGTTTTACAATGCCAAAAATGAAAACTCACAGTGGAGCAGCTAAACGCTTCAAGAAAACTGCTAACGGCTTTAAGCACAAGCAAGCCTTCAAAAGTCACATTCTGACCAAGAAAAGTACTAAGCGTAAGCGTCAGCTTCGCCCGATGCTTCAGGTTCACGCTGCGGACAAGAAACTTGTTCAACGCATGTTGCCTTTCATCTAGACCACTTTTTTTTTAAATTAACAGAATTGAATATAGGAAGGTAAAGAATGGCTCGTGTAAAACGTGGGGTTCAGGCTCGTCGCCGTCACAAGAAAGTACTAAAGCTAGCTAAAGGTTATTATGGAGCGCGTAGCCGCGTATTCCGTGTAGCGAAACAAGCTGTCATTAAAGCTGGTCAATATGCATACCGTGACCGCCGTCAAAGAAAACGTCAATTCCGCGCTCTGTGGATTGCTCGTATCAATGCTGCGGCACGTATCAATGGCATGTCTTACAGCCGATTCATCGCTGGTCTTAAAAAGGCAAGCATCGAAATCGACCGTAAAGTACTGGCTGACTTAGCTGTACACGAAAAATTTGCATTTACTGCTGTTGTCGAAAAAGCGAAAGCTGCTCTGGCATAACGCACCTTAGTCGCCCTTATTAAGTGCGACTATCAAATGCTAGTTTTAAGATAGGGATAGGGTGCAAACTCTCTCCCTATTTTTTTGTGTTATGCAATACCCACTGCCACTGTCAATTTTCTGACAAGCTGAGCAATAAATATTCACAGAACAAAATGACTCTATTTAGCACTTTTGTAAAACTTGGGCCCAGCAACGGCGCTAAAAGTTTTAAATAGAGTAAATTTTTAGGCAGGCAAAATAGAATTGCCATCTGCGAATCACTGGAGTAATAGATGGAACAGATTAAAGATCTTCTAGCCCAAGCTTGCAGCGCTGTCGATGCAGCCACAAGTGTTTCTGAGCTAGAACAAGTACGTGTTGAATACTTAGGCAAGAAAGGGCCATTGACGGCACTGCTAAAGGGCCTGGGCAAGTTAAGTGCACAGGAGCGCCCCGCTGCCGGTGCGCGTATCAACGAGGCTAAACAAGTTGTCGCAGAGAGAATCAACCAGCAGCGCCGAGATCTGGAAACAGCCGCACTGGCGATAAAGCTGGCCAGCGAGAAAATTGATATTAGTCAACCGGGTCGCGGTCAGCACTTAGGCAGCTTGCACCCAGTGACTAAAACTTTAGAGCGGATCGAACAGTTCTTCGGCTCGATTGGATACAGTGTTGCAGAGGGACCGGAAATCGAAGATGAATACCACAACTTCGAGGCATTAAACATCCCCTCGCATCACCCTGCCCGCGCGATGCACGATACTTTCTACTTTGATGCTAACAGACTGTTGCGCACCCACACCTCCGGTGTACAAGTGCGCACTATGGAAACCACTGAGCCGCCAATTCGCATTATCTGTCCGGGACGAGTCTACCGCTGCGATTACGATCAGACACACACACCGATGTTCCATCAAGTAGAAGGGTTATTAGTCGACAAAGGGGTTAGCTTCGCCGACTTAAAAGGAACCTTAGAGCAGTTCTTGCGCGAATTCTTTGAAGACGATGTAAAAGTCCGCTTTCGCCCGTCCTACTTCCCGTTTACCGAGCCTTCAATTGAAGTAGATATAGATCGCGGGGACGGCAAGTGGCTGGAAGTACTTGGCTGCGGCATGGTTCACCCTAAAGTCTTTGAGTACTCAAATATCGACACTGAAATATTCACCGGCTTTGCCTTTGGTATGGGGGTCGAGCGTCTGGCAATGTTGCGCTATGGCGTTGATGACCTACGTTTGTTCTTTGAAAATGATTTACGTTTTCTCGATCAGTTTAGCTGATAGTCATACAGCGATATAAGTAAATCTTTTAGACAGACAATGAATTAGGTAACAATATGAAATTTAGTGAAAAGTGGTTACGCGAACTAGTACAACCGGCCATTAATACCCAGCAGTTAGTTGATCAAATTACTATGGCCGGCCTGGAAGTAGACGATGTAGAAAACGTCGCCAATGATTTTAGCAATGTGGTAGTCGCCAAAATACTGCAGGCAGAGCAACACCCGAATGCAGATAAACTGCGTGTTTGCACTGTTTCTGATGGCAGCGAGGAATTCCAGGTAGTTTGCGGCGCACCCAATGCCAGAGCAGGCTTAGTCACAGCTTACGCCAAAATCGGCGCGGTACTGGAAGCCCCCGGTGAAAAACCTTTTAAGATAAAAAAAGCCAAGCTGCGCCAGGTTGAATCCTTTGGTATGTTGTGTGCCGACGCAGAGCTGGGAATATCCGAAGAAAACGACGGCATTATGGAGCTGCCCAGCGATGCACCTCTAGGTATCAGCTTGCGTGAATACCTGGACCTTGACGACAAAATTATCGATGTCGACCTGACCCCCAACCGTGGAGACTGTCTAAGCATCTGCGGTCTGGCCCGTGAAGTCGGTGTATTGAACAAGGCACCGGTCAGCTACCCACAAATCGACGACACAGTAACCAACATAACAGACACTTTGTCCGTTACCCTTGAAGCTCCTGAAGAGTGCCCACGCTATTTAGGCAGAATCATTCGCAACGTCAATCTGGCAGCTAAAACGCCTAGCTGGATGGTCGAAAAACTGCGTCGCAGCGGTATTCGCAGCATAGATCCTGTGGTTGACGTCACCAACTACGTACTGATCGAATTGGGCCAGCCATTACACGCCTTCGATCTGGACAAACTAGAAGGCGGCATTGTTGTACGTAAAGCCAAAGCCGATGAAAGCTTGGTACTGCTAGATGGCAACGAAATTAAAATCACTGCACAGACCTTAGTGATTGCCGACGATACAGGTCCTGTGGCACTGGCGGGGATTTTTGGTGGGGGGAAAACCGGCGTAACTACACAGACGACTAATATTTTCTTAGAGTGTGCTTTTTTTAACCCTATCGCCATTGCCGGTAAAGCGCGCGGCTACGGTCTGCACACAGATGCCTCGCACCGTTACGAGCGCGGCGTGGACTGGCAGTTACAGCACCGTGCTATGGAACGTGCTACCCAGTTGCTGATTGAGATCACCGGTGGCCAAGTAGCCCCCATTACCGATGCCGTCGATGAGCAGCAGTTGCCAACTCTGAAACACATCGTTTTACGCCATGCAAAAGTTAACGCCATGCTCGCTTTTGAGATGCCCGCTGCCGAGATAGAGGAAATCGTCACCCGCCTGGGCATGATTATTACACAAACTCATGCAGACAGCTGGTCTATCACCGCCCCCTCCTACCGCTTTGATATCACTATAGAAGTGGATATCATCGAGGAGCTGGCCAGAGTCTACGGTTACAACAATTTACCCTCTAAAATGCCTTCAGCTGCGCTGGACTTTACCCCCAGAGCGGAATCTAAAGTGAGCATGCACAATGTACGCCGCACACTGGTAGCCCGCGGTTATCAGGAAGCGATCACCTACAGCTTTATCGAGAAAGGCCTGCAGGCCAAATTCGATGACAAAAACACCGGCATTGCTCTTGCCAACCCTATCTCTGCAGAAATGGCAGTTATGCGTACCAGTATTTGGCCAGCACTGGTTAAGACAGTGCAGTACAACCAAAACCGCCAGCAGAGCCGCGTGCGCCTGTTCGAAACCGGTCAGTGCTTTATCAGCAGTGGCGATGATATTGCTCAAGAACA
>ASZI01000082.1 GCA_000416315.1 Osedax symbiont Rs2
GTGGCAGCTATCGCCGGACTGAATAGAATTCAGCATTTGTAAACGGCTGCATGTTATTCAATAGTTTAAAAGCCCCTAGCGGGGCTTTTTTTGTTCTACTTTTTATCATCTTGCTCTTTGCTATTGTCATTGTAATAGCTGTCTTCGTAATAAATCCCTTTTATCTGTAATTTTTTTTCAACTGCGCGGTTAAAGCGACTCCAAATGAAAAAAGCGGGTGTCATCCCCAGGCCTATACCTAGCATTAGCCCGGCTCCTGCATATTCTTCGGACATTAGCTGGCTTGCAAAGTCAAAAAATCCCAATCTCTGCAGTAGGTAATACCAAAGCACTAAAAAAGCGAAGGCAACGCCAGTCGCTAGGTGATGTTTAAAGTTCTTATTCAAAGAGGCTCCTGATATTTATTGGCATATAGCCAGTAATTGTAACAAAACCACTGCTAACGTAAATAACTTGATTTTCTGCCAGCAGATGAAACGCTGTTTAAGAGGATCAAAGGGGGCACTAAGGAGTTAATATTTAAAATATATTGTTTGAATTATATTTAAATGTAGTTCTAACTGCCATCTAATCAATATGTTGTGTTTTGTATTAGTTTAATCTGAACGCTTGTTTGTTTTTATTACAATACATTGGCGGCGAAAACAGCATAATAGCTTCAGTCAAAATTTAACTTTAGTATTGTTGCTATAAATAGACAGTGGATGGGCGTTTTTAACGCCGATGTTTCTCAGTTAGCTGAGGTTGTGTCTATTTAGCAACAGATAATAAGCGCAGCAGCAATCTATGGCAGCTGTACATGGCAATTTCTGCCTCTAAAGGGAATGACACTATGTTAGCTTTGAGCGGGAGAATTCTATTGTATCTATTTTTCAGTACTATAAACCTACATTCTAAAGCAGCCAGCTATGCCCAAGAATAGTTCTAAAACATCAATATTCTTAGCCTCTTGCATGCTAAGTATTATTCTATTGAGTCTAATCAGCTCAGTAATACTCTATCGGCAAATAGCCAGTTTGCAAGTGGCGCCTGTGCGAACAGAATTAGTCAGTTTTATCAACGAGTATGAGTACGAGTTGATGCGCAGTACCATGGCTTTCACAGAAGCTTATAATCATCACAATGACAGTGGAGAATACAAAGAGTTTAATACATGGTTCAACATGCTGTTAAGCCGCTATCAAGGTCTGGAACGCATTGAAAAACAGCACAGTGAGATTTTTAATAGATTAAATCTCAGGTTATTGAAAACCAATCTACAGCAAATTAAACTTTTCATCAGTCGACCGGATATTCTGCTCCCTGCAAATCTAGAAATGGTCAAGCAGCTTTTTAATCAACTTGTCATAGAAACTCATCAATTTCAAAAGCAATGGGTGTTTCAGAACGAAGGATTGATTTTAGCCAAGCAAAACAAAACCTTATCCTCCTATCAAAACAGTGTAGTGTTGATATTTGTGACCTTTGTCATCGGTATTATTATGGTTTTGTACCTCTTCAGCAACAACAAAAAATTGCTCATTTTGCGCCGAACTTTAGAGCAGCGCGTTTATATGCGCACCAAGGAACTCAAGGACAGCAATTCACATTTGATCAGTGAAGTGCAAGAGCGCAAGAAAACCGAACTGCAATTAATGCAGAGTCAGTTTGCTGCAGAACAGGCGCATAAGAAAATACAATACCAGGCTAATTTTGACCCGCTGACTAAGCTTGCTAACAGAAACTTGTTTTTGGAGCGCTTTGCTCAGGCAAGTATACGGGCTGACCGCAATAACACATTTGTTGCACTGTTGTTTTTGGATTTAGACAGATTTAAATATATCAATGATACCTTAGGGCATTCAATTGGTGACAAACTATTGCAAGAGGCTTCCTCACGAATACAAGAGGTGTTGCGCGCATCAGACACAGCAGCACGCTTTGGCGGCGACGAATTTGCGGTGATTCTCTCTGACATTGAAGAATTGCACACAGTAAATTTGATTGTTGACCGTATTTTGAAGAGTATGGCCTCGCCGTTTAGACTCTGCGGAAATGATGCCTTTGTCTCAGCCAGTATTGGAATAACTGTCTATCCGACTGATGGCAAGGACAGTGAAACACTCTTAAGAAAAGCTGACAGTGCAATGTACAAGGCCAAAGATGAAGGGCGCAATAACTTTCAATTCTTTACTGCGCAAATGGACATCGAAGCTAACGAGCGCCGTCTATTGGAGGCTGCATTGTATAAAGCGGTCGAAGCTCAAGAGTTTAGTCTGCATTACCAGCCGATTATCAAGTCGGATAATAATGGTATCGCCGGAGTCGAAGCTCTAATTCGCTGGAAGGACGAGATTCGAGGCTACATACCGCCCGAGGAATTTATTCCCCTGGCAGAAGAAATTGGTCTAATTCTACCGATTGGCGAGTGGGTGTTAAAGGAAGCTTGCAGTACCGCGGTTAAATGGGTCGAAAATATCAGCGAGCCGTTCATCCTCTCTGTGAATATTTCCTCTAGGCAGTTTCAAAAATGTAACATGGCAGAACAAATTGCCAACGTATTGGCGCAGACCGGGTTTGCGGCTAAACATTTGATGCTTGAAATAACCGAAGGGTTGTTGATGGGGGATGATCAACAAATTCTCAACCAGTTACAAGAAATCCGGGAAATGGGAGTTTCGCTGGCAATCGATGACTTCGGTACCGGTTATTCATCATTGAGTTATTTAAAAAAATACCCTATTACTACTCTTAAAATAGATCGCTCATTTATCCAGGATATCAATATAGATACTGATGATGATGAGCTGATCAAAGGCATCCTTTCTATGGCTAAGAGCTTAAATGTCTCTGTGGTTGCAGAGGGAGTAGAAACCTTGCAACAGGCGGAATTCTTACTCGAAAATAATTGTTTGTTAATTCAAGGGTTTCACTTTAGTAAACCTATGCCAGCGATAGAATTCAGCCAATATCTCCAGCTATCTGATAGTCAGCCCAGTCTTGAATTAAAATTTAAGCATGATAGAAACTGTGCGTGATTTTTAGCAACACAAATAAAGTACGATTCCTTGTACAATGCAAAGCACGCCTTTAGCGCGTTCAGCTGTTTTGCCATCAATAGCATAGATCAGTTTGCACTGCTCTCTTATAGTCCCGTATGTTAGCGATTATAGCTCTACATAGGTTGCTAAGCTTAAACTAGCTTTTCTACGACTGACGGTAACAATGTACTCTAAGACTAGGTAGCAATGGTGTAGGTTCAATTAGAGAATCGCTGCGCAGCGCGCGCAATCTGCTTTTGGGCGGTTGTAGCGACGGTTGGTTAAAATGGGGTAATGGCTGTCCTTCAAGCAATGGTACTAGCAGTGGCAATGGCGCGTTGCGCGCCTTGCGCAGCCACAGGCTATCTTCCATGCTACTTTCTGGGGATGGCCAGATAGCGTTGACTCGCATGATAGGCACTTGTGATTGCACTTGTGCCAGTGCCGTACCCGGGCGCAAATTGCTTAGTTTATTAATTTGTATTTGCACATGAGTGCTAGACTGGCTGAGTTTTAATAATTTCTGAAAACTCTCTTCAATACTAATTTTCTTGATGCTTCGACCACTGCTATACCAGCTGAACTGAACTTTTAAACAGCCCCGGGCGAGGATAGGTATATGCCGGTAGCACTGCTTAAGGTGTAATCTGGATAGACCTTCGCGACGTAAAATCTGCGCCAATTTTTGGCTGCGTGCACGCAGTGACAAATTTATATTTTTCGGGTCTTTATCTTTTAAATCAGCCAGCGCTTGCCTGAATGCATCTTTACAAGCGTTTAGCGTTATCGCAGCTGCAATCAACTCGTCGCTGGCACCAATCAAGCCGTGACAATTTTGTGTCACTCTGCCATCTCCATCGCCACTGTGCCAGATATCCGTCATCAATACACAAGCTTTATCTTGCATACTAACGACGTTGTGGGACTGTGCATCGGATAAGGGCAGCCATAGGGGCAGTGTTGAACGCTTAAGTAGCTGGTGATAATCCACCAGAGCCGTACTCATAGCCTCGAAAGTCAATGTGAGTGGCGCCAACTGACTGTTAGGCATATTCTCTCCGCTGTGCATGAAAACGTATGCTGTAAGATACTGTATACTTGATGTTAAATCTTAATAACTGTATTTATATACAGTAATGAGGTGAGAGTAAAGTATTTCTTACCCCTTTGTCACATATCGCCGGTGTTGGTCCTCTTTAGCCCTAGTTTTGTCCCTGCAATAAAATCACAATCGATGGTGATTTTTAACAGTAAACGATACCGACAGGCGCTAACATGACAGAGAATAAATTTGAACACAGAGTACTATTTGATTTTGAGATAGACTTCAGTAATGGTGGTGGAATTCAGGGGCAGGGGTTTAGACTGGATATCGAAAACTCTCAGATCAACGATAAGACGTTGGCGAATTATATTATTGATGACATGCGATTACTGATGGTAGCCGAGGTTCGCATTCTCAATAAACAAATCATCTTAGAGGGGCATAAAAGACTTGTCGGTTAAGGCTCAAATATTAAATTTGCATTGGCGCAAATGCTAAAAAATCCAAGCTTTCCCCGTGCTATATTATGGCAAGTTAATAGCGAACTGGGGCAGACTAAACAGTAAGGGCCGTGCCATTTAAGACATCTCGCTAGCTTGTATAGCCTAGCTAGAAGCATACACAGGCGGGGTTGACTTGATTGCATGTCGCTGCTTTATTTTTGAAATTTATATAGATTCTATGCGGAAACCTTTTTAGATGAATTTAGTGTTAATAACTGACATATTCGGAATCACTGCTCATCTGTTGAAGATAAGTAAACAATTAAACGCGCAAATTATTGACCCCTATGCCGGGGCGTTAATGCACTTTAGTGATGAAGCCACAGCCTATGCATACTTCTCTAACAACATTGGCTTAGATTGCTATTTAGATATTGTTAGCGAGAAATTTGAGCAGTTGGATACTGTTACAGTTGCCATTGGCTTTAGCGTTGGTGCCTCAGTACTGTGGCGCTATGGAGCTGATGATCTGCGTGGCAAGTTGCAGCGCGGTTATTGTTTTTACGGTTCTCAAATCAGAAACTATCTGCAGTTGGTCCCCAATTACCCCCTGCAGCTGATACTGCCTAAACATGAACCGCACTTTAGCGTTGCCCAGCTGGCCGCGGATTTGGCTGGTTGTGAAAACCTGACTATAATCAAAACAGAATATTTACATGGCTTTATGAATCAGTGTTCAGTTAACTATGATCATCAGGCCTGTCAAAAACATCTGCAGCTATTAAAGGAAAAGTACAATTAGTGGCAGTTGATCTGCTTGTGATTAGACAGCATTAAGCTTGCCGTCAGTGTAATCGATTAGCCGATATAAGAACTATTTTACTGGGTAGCTGATTCTCTAATGAGAAACTAGCGGACACATTTGTCGATTTTTATCCGTCGCAAAGCAGAGTAAATGAATGCTAAGCAAATAGTTCAGGCCTATTGGCAGACTATGCAAACCAATGACTTCTATCGGGCCAGTGAGTGGTTGAGCGAAGATTTTTTCCTCGATTGGCCACAATCGGCTGAGCGGATAGTCGGCCGTGCCAGCTTCGCGCTGCTAAATACCGGCTATCCAGCAACAGGAAAATAGCATTTTCAGATTAATAGTATTTTGGCAGAGGCTCAGAGTGTGGTCACTGATGTGACTGTTAGTGATGATAGTCAAACCACAGTGCTGTTACTTTCCACAAGGTGGAGGATTATTTGATTTATAAACAGCTGGAGTATTGGCCAGATGATTATCAGGCTCCTCAATGCTAACCGCTAACCGCTAACC
>ASZI01000083.1 GCA_000416315.1 Osedax symbiont Rs2
CGCTTTACGCTGAGAAAATCAACTTCATCGTCATCAATAATAAGAATTAGCAATTTACCACCTACCTTTTCAACCTTAATCTCAGGGAAGGCACTAACTTGCCTATCCATATAGATACTTACTTGCAAATAACGCTATATATTGTGTATCCATACGGTGCCAGCAACGAGCGCAGCTGTTAAATATTTCTTTATATATCAGCTAGTTCATTAAAACTATGCAGTTTTCAGCACTATAAACGCCATGAGCTGAACTCAAGATTAATTCACAGCACTTGAATTTAACTCAATTTGAAATTAACTATATGTTTTAACTTGATATAAATCAAATTGTATAACGTCAAATTATGAATTTTATATAGGTATAAAATTTTTAATGATGGCTTTTAGCTACAGATAGAGACAACAGCAAAGCTAATGCTCAGCTATTCTTTTTGATTTCTGTTATCTTGTGTCGCAAAACTCACCAAAAATAATCCCTGCTAATGACGTGCTTATAGATCAGGCACAGAATAGATAATTATGGCATTGCAAAATAGGCTTGTTGTTGCTTGGGCTTGGGCGTCGGCGAGGGTTAGAATATTTATGCTCAGGCGCTCAGGTCTTAATTGAAGGCCTACCCCAAGCTTTGAACAAACCGTAAGCACTGATTAAAAACCAGGCAAACTCCATCACAAATGCGGACAAGTTAAACTTAAAATACAGTGACAGCATAATCAGAATCGCCCCGACAATATTTGCCACACTGTATGTCACGGAGCGGGCACTGAGCTTTTCCATTTGCAGTGCCAGGTAGGTAACCAATACCAACAGAACCCCTACATTTCCTAAAAAATCAAAAATATCATAAGATATCATTAGCATTACACTCCATTCAAAGCATTGTTAATAGTGCGCCAATCTTAGCCAGTGACACATATTTATTAAGTAACAAATTATAATGATGATTGTTACTGGAACTAACCGACTAGTGCAACTTGCAGATTTGGCCACTGACGCAGCCATTGTTTATCAGCTATGCGCCGGGCGAATACTTCAGGTTTAGGCCTTTTAGGGTTGATAGTGATTTTACAGGCAAATAGATTGGCGATGCCAAAGGGAGCGATTATCTCTATCCCCCCGCGCTTATCCAAGGTCGCCGCCACTGCCGTTTCTATTTCAGGCCAGTAACTCATCGCATCGGCGCTGCAGCTATAAGGAGCATCGCCATTGCGCTGGTGCATGCGTGCCTGATTCTTCACCGACCAGGGAAAATCAGAGTGCAAAAGCAGTTGTCGCTCAAAATCTCTGTCACGCTCAACAGAGCAATACTGAGCATCATAATAGATCAGGTCTATATCATTACAAGGCGTTGCTCTACTGTAACCGTGCAGCTTATCCCAGACTAAGTTGCGCACAAAACCCGCGCCAATGCACCAGTGGGGTAATTGCAGTTTTGCAGCTTGTCTAAGAGCAGACATGCGCGCAGAATCGGCTCTAAGCCAATCTGCGATACGTAAAACGCCTTGTTGATGTTGCAAATCATTAGCCTATCTGAGGGAGTGGGATGACTGTCATAGTGATTATTTTGTAACTAATAAACAGAGAATTATACTGGCAACATAGGCATATTATATTAATCAAGGCGGCTACAGTTTCAACCATTAATTCAACTAAAACAGCCACAGCAACACTCTCAACTTGGCTTTTTTGCACTAAAGGCACCGACCATTCCGCCTAAATAGAGCCGGGTTTCGATTTTGCTAAAACCTGCTTGTTGCAGAAGCTGAACGATGCTTCGCGCTGATTTTTTCGGCGCTAAGCGGTGCCACCTGTTCAGCGCCGCCAGTGAAAAACCGTTCAATGTTAGCTGTGCAGACAACACAGCGAACTGCTGCTCAGTAAAACTCTGCAGTGGCACTAAGATGCTCACATCCCCCAAGGGCTGACAAACTCGGTACAACTCATTGACAGCTTGTTGCGGAGCGGTCACTAGA
Source organism: Osedax symbiont Rs2 (assembly GCA_000416315.1). GTDB lineage: Bacteria > Pseudomonadota > Gammaproteobacteria > Pseudomonadales > Balneatricaceae > Rs1. The sequence goes on from ASZI01000083.1 coordinate 1,976, forward strand.
TTGATCAGTGAAGCGCAGATAACCGCCTGAAAACGTCCTTCTGCGAAGGGCATATCAGTCACGTCACAGTGTTGATAAAGCAACTGCGGGTAATTTTTCTTAGCCATGCTGAGCATTTCAGGGGAATAATCAGCTCCCAGCGGCAACAGACCACGCTGATCTAAATAAGCGCACAAGTTACCAGTACCGCAACCGGCTTCCAGCACATGCGCGCCACGAGGCAAATCTAGATCGTCCAGCCACTGCCTCAGCGCCTGTTGATACCAGGGCAGCTGATTGATCTTTTGGAACAACAGTGCCGGCTTAAGCAGTACCAGTAGCAGAATATAGCAGTGAAAAACTAGCTGCGTTATCACTTAATTTGACTCTGCCAACATTTTGTCACTGTTGGCTTTTGGCATTAACAACAGCAGTAATACAATCATCCAGCTGGCATTAAACATTGCAAAGCCCGACAAGCTAATCTCTACATGACCTAGCCCGGTATGCAAAATCCCCGCCGCCAGATCGATGCATTGAATCAAAACCATCACTTTAATCCAAAGTACATACCTATAGGGTGCCTTAGCTATATACAGCATCACTGCACCTAACAGTAAAAACCTTGAGGCCAACATTGCCAACGGGTATTGTATATCGACTTCGGGAACGCTGTGACCCATGGCCTGCAATAAGTAATTTGGCGCTAGCAGATAAAACAAGCCTAAGACAATTTGAATAACGCCTATCACTCTTAATATTATCGGTAATGCTTTCATCGGTATCTCCTTAGTTAACAGTTGCGGCATTCTAAGGGACAAAACTATACTAAAGGAAGTAGTTACCAAATAGATAGTAGGGGTACAAATGGAAAGAGTTGAGACTGGCGGGCGCTGTGATCAAGGCTGCCCGATTAAAAAAACTGCGCAAATTATTGAAGGGAAATGGACTACCTTGGTGATCAGAGAATTATTGTCCGGAAAAAAACGCTACTCGCAATTGCAGCGAGCACTGACCGGCATAAGTCCCAAAGTGTTAAGTGCCAGATTACGAATGCTGGAACAAAAAAAATTAATCAGCAGAACCGTTTTTGCCACCGTACCGGTAACCACAGAATATCAACTGACTGTCCAGGGACTCAAACTGCAGCCAGTGCTACTGGCGATGGCTGAATTTGGCGCGCAGTGGCTAGAGCAATAATATTGGCCAGCGCCATTGTTAAAAAGTCTACCTCCAGGAGAAGGCATTGATAAAAGGTTACAGCATCAGTTCAGATCAATCACAAATGGATCTAGACGCCATTCATGACTATTTAAGCCAAGCTTATTGGTGCGCAGGTGTACCTAGAGAGACCTTGGCCACAGCGCTGCACAATTCACTGTGCTTTGGGGTGTTTTTTGCCACTGAGCAAGTAGGGTTTGCCAGGCTAGTCACTGATAAAGCCACCTTTGCCTATTTGGCCGATGTCTACATCCTGGAGCAGCACCGTGGCAAAGGACTGAGTAAATGGCTGATGCAGGAGATCATGCAACACCCTGAAAATCAGGGGCTGCGCAGAATTGTCTTAGCCACCAGAGATGCCCACAATTTATATGCTCAGTACCACTTTAAAGCGCTGACAGATCCCGATATATTCATGCAATTGTGGAACCCAGATGTGTATAAAGCCGTTGAAAATTAATCACTGTGTATTAGTTGCACTTAGTTGATTGTGCGGGCAGATAGTGTCACTAAACATAGAGTTTTAAGAGTCAGAGCAAAATGAGCGAGAAATTTCAAATACCCGGGGTCGCCGCTATCGTGCAACGCCAGAGCGAACGTGGGATCGAGCTGCTAGTGCAATCACGAGATAAAGCAGATGCGGATGCAGATACCGGATTACTGGAAATTCCCGCGGGTAAAATCCGCCAATTTGAGAACCTTTTTAGCACTTTGCGCCGCGAAGTCTTTGAAGAGACTGGCCTGCGAGTTACTGAGATAACCGGGGAGGCAGAGGCACACAAGGTCAGTTTAAATAATTACCAGGTACTTAGCTGTGAGCCCTTCTGTGTCAGTCAAAACATCAGTGGCCACTATCCTATTATGACTCTGACATTTCTCTGCTGGGGAGAAGGCGAGTTACTGCGTTATTCTAGTGAGAGCAGTAACATTCACTGGATGCCCATTGCAGAGTTAGCCATACTAGTTAAAAAGCATCCCGATAAACTCTACCCTATGCATATTTATGCGCTGACTAAATATTTAAACCTACATAAAAACGCATCATCAAAACAATAGCTTACTGGAACAATAACAATGATAAAAGCACTGCCTAGTTGTGATGCAAAGCTATTGGCGCAGATAGATCGCAGCGAGGTAATCACTCAGTGCTACCGCCTTCAAGGGAGCGAATTAGTCGCTTTCGCAGCGCCTTTTGATGTTCCCTGTTGGGAGCGCGAAGAGTTACGACAACTGATAGAGCGCAATAGTGCAATGCGCGCTAATGGTGGCAGTTTACTGGCATATTATCTAGAGGAGAAGTTAGTAGGCATGGTCTCACTGGCAGATAAATTTCTCGATCAGCCCAGTAAATATTTGGTCTTAGATATTTTATACTGCAGTGCTCAGTTTCGCGGACGCGGCGTTGCCACTAAGCTTTTTGCAGCCGCCCTGGATGAGGCAAAGATCAGATCGGCCCGTGGCCTATATATATCTGCGACCCCCACCATCAATAGCGTCGACTTTTATTTGAAGCGTGGCTGTTGCATACTGGCCGAGCCCAACCCAGAGCTCTTTGCCAAAGAGCCAGAAGATATTCATTTAGGTTTTTTAATCGCACAGCAGGAATAAGAGTTATGGATAACGAGGAGCGCTTTTCCAACAAGGTGGCCGATTATGTGAAATATCGTCCCAGTTACCCGCAGGCATTAATTGACTGCTTAATCGACCAAGCTAAATTGACTGGCAATACACAGATCGCAGACATCGGTGCCGGTACCGGTATTTTTAGCAAGCTATTGCTTGAGCAAGGTTTGACAGTGACAGCAGTGGAGCCCAATGCCAACATGCTAGCGGCCGCCAAGGCGCAATTATCTGACAATAACCGATTTAGCTATCTTAATAACAACGCCGAGCAAACCGGCTTAGCGGATCAGAGTATAGATTTGATCTGCGCCGCCCAGGCATTTCACTGGTTTAATACAGCGCAGAGCAAACAGGAATTTAAGAGAATTTTAAAGCCCGACGGCTATCTGGCGCTGATCTGGAATCAACGTTCGATGCAACAACCCCTGCAAATAGAATACGATCAACTGCTAGGTGAATTTTGCAGTGACTACAGCCGTGTTAATCATATGAACTTAACCGCTGAAGTACTAGCCAGCTGCTTTGCCCAGGATGTAATGCAGCAGTACAGTTTTCATAATCATCAAACATTCGAGTTGTCGGGGCTAATAGGGCGGATTCAATCAACTTCCTACTGCCCTGCTACAGACAGTCAGTCTTATCAACAGCTGATGGCAGCAGTCAAAGTACTATTTTGCAAATACCAAGTTGGCGGTAAGATAAGATTAGAATATGAGACTAAACTGTATTTAGGTAAGCTTTAATCCATTTAGATCGGATAAATCATTGAGGAGAAATTATGTATACGGCCAGTTGTTTATGCGCAGAAATTGAAATCCAGATCACTGGCCCTATCACCGATATTATCCACTGTCACTGCTCTAAGTGCCGCAAATCCACTGGCAGTGCCTACGCCACAAATGGATTTGTGCTAAAACAAGACCTGTTAATTGTTAAAGGTGAGTCACTGATTAACAGTTATTGTCCCAATACGCACAGTAGCCGACACTTCTGTCAAAATTGCGCCTCGCCGCTGTACAATGAAAATAGCCAGGACCCAATGCGGGTAAGGATACGCCTGGGAATGCTAGATAGCGATATAGCCGAACGCCCCGGCTCACACAACTTCGTTACCTCCAAAGCCAACTGGGATAAATTTAACGATAAATTGCCACATTACAAAGGTCAGGAACCACACCGCAGCGAGGCTCCAAGTGCAGCAGAGTGTGATCGGTAACTCACTGCTGCGGGCAAACCTTAATTTCGCAACTAAAAAACTGGCTAAATGCACTTACCCCCTCTCTACAAAAAA
>ASZI01000084.1 GCA_000416315.1 Osedax symbiont Rs2
GCGATCTGGAATAAACTTTTTTCCTGCACATTTGCCACTACCGGGACCACTAAGCCGCTGTCCGCCAAAGCCGTGCCGACACCAATATTGATTTGGCTGAATATCTCTAATCCATCGGCATGAAATTGGCTGTTAATTTCGGGAACGGCCTCGATAGCCGCCGCACTGGCAGCCAGAAAATAGGCGGTGAAGGTGAGATTAACCTGAGCGTCCAGATAGCCGAGTTTGCGAGCGGCGCGATGAGCAATGATAGCGCTCATGTCCATCTCAAAAACGCTGGTAACATGCGGCGATGTATTTAATAAACTGTCAACCATATGCTTGGCGATGCTGCGACGCATGGGTGTGTGGGGAACAAAAGTTGAGGTTGAGCTGCAGCTTTCTTTGCTTGGTGGAGGTGGAGCAGTTGTATTTGCCAATTGAGCAATGTGTAGTTGCACATCTCTTTTACTGATTCGCCCATCGGCACCAGTAGCTGTGATATCGATAGCGCTAATATTGTGCGCAGAAAGGAGTTTTTTCACCGCCGGACCCAGTAAATGCCTTTTTGATCTATCGCTGCTACTATTGCAGGGGGCGTTAGTAATCGATACTAACGCTGAAGCCGGTTCTGCTTCGACTGCAGAAATTTTACTTGTCGGTTGCTGATTGCCAGTGCCGTCAGTACAGTTGTGCATCATTGCCAGGATGTCATCAGCCACAACTTTGTCGCCAACCTTGGCGAGTATTTTTGTCAGAGTACCACTGGCAATAGCGGTTACTTCAATGGCCACTTTATCCGTCTCTAGCTCTACTATGGGACTGTCTTTTACTACCTGCTCGCCTGGCTGTACCAACCAATTGGAAACTATTGCTTCAGTGCCCTCGAGCTGCTCAGCTTCAAGAATAATGTTGATGGTGTTTTGCATAACTGTTACCTGTAAAATTTAGAGCGACTTGCGATCGCTCTGCAAAGCTGTTCGCAACTCGGCTGCCGATAGCTCAAAGGGCAATAAGTTCAGTGATTTGTGCTGTAATTGAGCCGACACTTGGAAGGGCTCGCTCCAGCAGGTGAATATTGTGTGCGCTGGGAATATCTGGGGATGCCAGACGCTTGATCGGAGCGTCTAACTCAAAGAACAGCTCATCACTCAGGCAGGCGGCGATTTCAGCCCCAAAACCTGCTGTTTTATTATCTTCATGGACTATCAGGCATTTACCGGTTTTAGTGACGGAGTTTAAGACCGCTTCTTTGTCCCAAGGTTTTAGGGTTCGTAAATCTAGCAGCTCAATCTGTCCACTGAAAGCTTGTGCAGCTTGTAAGCAGCGCTCGACCATTGCTCCCCAGCTAATGATGGTTAATTTATCACCTTGAGTAAGAGTTTTTGCCACGCCAAACTCAATCACAAAATCGTCACCAGGGTAGGGGCGTCTCGACCATGGATTGTCTAGCAGAGCGCGGTGTTCAAAGAAGATAGTTGGATTGTTATCACGTAGTGCGAAGCGCAATAAACCAACGGCATCTTCGGCGTTAGAGGGCATCGCCACTTGCCAGCCGACTTTGTGTATCCATTCAACCTCGTCGCTCATTGAGTGCCAGGGATCTCCTCTTCTGGCAAAGCCGCCGGGCATTCTAATCACCATAGGTGCGGCAAATTGATTATTGGTGCGCCAGCGCATGATCCCTGCATCTGATATTTGCTCCGCTGCAGGTTCTGCGTATTTTCTGAACTGGATCTCAGGTACAGGCATTAAACCTGACAGGGCCAGGCCTATAGACCGACCGATAATCCCCTCCTCTGACAAGCTGGTATCAAAAACACGATGCTGACCGTATTTATGGTGCAGGTCTAAGGTGGCGCCATGTACACCACCTTTGGGCCCTACATCTTCACCAAACACCATCACTTTGGGGTTGGTTTTAAGTTCGTAGTCTAATGTTTTGCGGATAGCCGCCAGCATGTTTTGCCTTGGACCAGCAGGTGTAGAAGTTGTATTTGCAGCGGGGAATTGATGCCCAGTGCTGTGTAACCCGCCGCGTAATTGAACTTTGTCAGGGTCTGCGTAAACAAAATCTGTCAGTTGATCGGGGTTGGGCTCGGGTCGCAGTTTGGCGTTATCTACTGCTTGCTGAACTTGTAAGCTAGTACTGTTCTCTAATTGCTGCCAGGTGTTGCTGTCCATCAAAGAGTGTTGGCTAAGAAATTTTTGCAGCTTTGGCAGTGGGTCGTTAGCCTGATCTTCAGCAATCAAGTGGGCGGGTTTGTAAGTTTGGGTATCCTGAAAAGTATGGCCGCACAAGCGTGGAACTTTCAATCTCAGCAGGCAACAACCTTTGGCGCTGCGCACATGCTCAACAGCACGGGCAATAAGTTGGGGGGTTACCAGCGGGTCGGTGCCATCACCGTCTACAATCAACAGGTTTTTATAGCCGGCTAAGTTAGCCACTTGGTCTCCACCGGGAGTCTGTACAGTTTGCGGCACCGAAATACCATAGCCGTTATCTTCTATATAAAATAAGTGTGGCAGATTGTTAGTGGTGCTAATGTTTAACGCCGCCCAAAAACCGCTGGTGGACATAGAAGAATCGCCGCCCATGGAGAGGCCGATAGCCCCCTGGTAACTGCTGTCTTGCAATTGATCCCTATGATAGACAATTGACTGGGCCCAGCCGGAAATAGGACTGTACTGTGCACCTACGCCACCGCACATCGGAAATAGCATCGCGCCTTTTTCCTGTAAATTCAGGTAATTGCAAACTACGCCGATATCGCGACCATCACTGTAGCTACCGGATTTTGCCATAGGAGCTGCGACCGCGTCTTCTAAATCTAATCCCAGAGACAGCACAAAAGGGCGGGAGCGGTAATATCCGGTTGCGGCATCTTTAGGATGATTCATCATCAGTCCCAATAGGATCTGCGCGAAGTCATGACCGCGTGAAGAAAACTGGTTGAAAACCAATTTTTCGGGTACCAGTTGCTTTTCTTCAATGCTGTCGATTGCTCGACTTAAAAGTAATAGTTCACTGACTTTATGCCAATCGATGGAGGTTAGAGTGTCAAAGTTCATTGTAGACCCGATCATATTATTATTGAAATCTACTAAAATAATACTAAAAATGGCGTGAAATTATCTTGTCATTTTCGGAGGGATTTTTGTTTAACTTAATATAATATTTTAACTAAATTGAATAATTGGCAATAAAGTATCCAAAAAACCAAAACACTCGCAGTAATCATTCAAAGATGTGATAATCTTTTGTTCCGAGGTGACGCATTTAAGAGTATAGGACATGAAACAGAGCACGCTATTAGATAAGACAGACATTGCAATGCTTAATTTGTTACAGCAACAGGGAAGAATAACCAATCAGGAACTGGCGGATAAGATCAACCTGACTTCTGCTCCTTGTTTAAGGCGTTTGAAAAGGCTGGAAAATGATGGCATTGTCGAGCGCTATGTCGGTATTTTGAACCGAGAGGCGCTGGCGCTGGAAGTAATGGCATTGGTCAGTGTGGCGCTGAATTCTTTTTCTGATCGGGAAATAGCTCAGTTCGAAAAATTTATTGCCGAGAATGCCAACATCACTGAGTGCTATTCAGTTTCCGGTGAATATGATTTCTTTTTGAAGATAGTGGCAAGCAATATTGCTGAGATAGAAAACATATTGTTAAAACAGCTATTGCGCTTGCCAATAGTGCGCAGTGCCACAACTAATTTTGTATTGGGAGAGCGGAAAAATACTACTGCGCTGCCATTAAATGTAGATTAATGATCAGCTGGGCTAGTTGTGGATCTTAACAGGGGATAAACGGGTAGATGTAGGCTAAATAATGCTCCACAAAGCAGTGTCCCTGCAAAGGGGCTGTCGCCTGTAGTTTTCGCTCACTGTCCAGATCTGCTTGGGTAAAGTTAGCTCATTTCGCGTTTTCCTTCAGCCAGTCAATTTCCCTGCAAGCAAGCAGATGGTCGGCTTATAGATGTCCTTGTCAATGTCCAGCGTATCCCGCTTTCGACGGTCAGCTGGGCTCGCTTTGGCGGCGATGTTTGCACCGGCAAAGTCAGAGCTGTATCAAGCTCGATCTGCTGTTCCTTAGTAACACTGTTAGTTTTGCTATTCCCTGTCAGGGCTAAGTGGTAAATTAACCGATCACCTCACAACTTAAGTAGCGACTCCTTTGAATCAAAAAAGTAAAGCTAAGGCAGGCAGACCTTCGACAACTAATAAAAGCATTGCTCAAGTGCAATCCCTGTCTAGGGGGCTGGCGCTACTGGAGAAGATTGCCGAAGCTGAGTCCGGAGTGCTGCTTACCGATTTAGCCACGCAGTTGGATTTGCCCGCCTCTACTGCTCATCGCTTATTGAATACCTTGGAGCTGCAGGGGTTTGTTCGCCAGGAAATCACCCAGCAGCTTTGGTATGTAGGTACCACAGGTTTTAAAGTCGGTAATGCTTTTCTGGCCAGTAGAGATTTTGTCCGTCAGGCCAAGCCTTTTATGCAAAGGTTGGTGGAGCAAGTGGGCGAAACATCCAACTTGTCTATTTTGCAAAGTGGCAAAGCGGTGATTATTGCTCAACAGCAGTGCAGCGAGATGATGCGCATGATGGTGCCGCTGGGGAGCTCTTCGCCACTGCATGCCTCCGGAGTCGGCAAGGCAATGTTGGCAGGTTTGCCACAAAACGAGCGTCTTGAGCAGCTGGCTAATCTGACCTTAGAGACAATTACTCCCTGGACGATTACCTCAAAAGAGAATTTTCAGCAGGCACTGCAACAAACAGCGACGATGGGCTGGGCATTTGATGATCAGGAGCACGCGGTAGGGCTGCGCTGCGTTGCGGCCTGTCTGTACGATGAGAGAAGTTATCCGCTAGCAGCTATTTCAGTTTCAGGGCCTCTGGCCAGGATAAGTGATGCAAGGGCTCAGGAGCTCGGAGCAGTGGTAAAAGAAACGGCTCAGGAAATTACCCGCTTTATTGGTGGTAGCTGGCCGCAGTAGTCGCTATTAGTGCAAAAAAAGCCGGTGACCAAGGCGGTCACCGGTTCGCTTAAAAGTGCTGATAATGTGGTTTTTCAATGTGCTGTTACTGCTGACAGTTGTCTAGGCTCTGTCGGGCAATGCGGCTAATGCCGCTCCAGTCCTGCTGCTCTATGAGTTTGCTTGGAGAGAGCCATGACCCTCCCACACATATCACGTTACTCAAGGCTAAGAATGATTTTGCGTTTTCCAGTGTAATACCACCGGTGGGGCAGAATTTCACTTGAGAAAATGGGCCATTTAGTGCTTTGAGCATGGCAATAGATCCGGCGGCTTCTGCCGGGAAGAATTTGCAACGCGAGTAGCCCTTGTCTAATGCCATCATCAGCTCAGAGGCGCTGCTGATTCCGGGTAATAACGGCACTGGGTTGTTCTGGCCTTTATCGAGTAGGTTTTCAGTAATGCCCGGGCTGATCACAAGTTGTGCACCTGCATCTATTGCCTGTTGATATTGCAGTGGGTTTAGCACAGTGCCAGCCGCCACTTGCATTTCAGGTAGCTGCTCGGCGATCAGCTGTATTGCCTCTAGTGCCGCGCTGGTACGTAGAGTGATTTCAATAACTTTAATGCCCCCTTCCAGCAGTGCATTAGCAAGGGGGATGGCGTCTGTGGACGACGCTATTGCGACCACCGGAATAATGGGTGACTGAGTGCAGAAATCATCAATTAGCGATAGGTCTTGCCTGTCTGTCCACATAAATATTGCTCCTAAGGGCACCAGACAACATTGGTTGTCGGGTTTAAAAAATGCCTGATTGGCATGGAAAATTTGTCTTCAGCAGAAAGCGCTTTTTGCAAGGTCTGCTGCTTGTCTTGCCCTTTTAGTTGCAAGAATAAGTGCCTGGCACTGCAAATGGCGTGCGCACTTAGGCTCATTCTACTGTGCGCGGCAGTGCTCGGCTCGGTGGCCAAATAAGTTTCTTTAGTGCTAAACCCCTGTTCTATTTCAGGGCTGCAGGGGAATAGCGAGGCAGTGTGGCCATCGTTGCCCATACCTAGTAGTACCACATCAAAAGGAAGCTTGATCTTGCTAAAGTCAGCATTAATTACATTCGCAGCATCGCTGGCAGTCAGTCCCGATCGGTACAATGGGATAAAGCTAGCGGCAGCTGCCTTGTTTTGCAGCAAGTTGCTCTGTAGCAATTGCTGATTACTGTCCGGGTGTAGCGGATCAAGCCAGCGGTCATCGACTAAGGTGATAGTGACCTGTTGCCATGCGATGTCTATTTGGCTCAAGCTGGCAAAAAACAGCTTTGGTGTGCTGCCTCCCGATACCGCAATAGTGGCCGATCCTGTTGCTGCTATTTGCTCTGCTAGAATCTGCGCCACAGTCACAGCCAAAAAATCGCTTTGCTGTTGCAGGTCGTTAAAGGCGCGATAGTTAATCTTTGAGAGTAAATCCATATTAATTTTCTCCAAACCACTGTCTGTTATCTTTACGCATAATCATTGCAGATTCAGTCGGGCCCCAGCTGCCGGCGGGGGACTTGTGCAGGGTGTGTTCACTGCTGTCCCAGTGCTGCATCAAATTGTCACACCAGGCCCAGGCGTGTTCTATCTCATCGCGGCGGACAAACAGGGATTGATTGCCTTTAATAACTTCAAGTAGCAGTCGCTCATAGGCGTGTGGGGTTCGTACGCCGCTAAATTCTTGGTTAAAGTTAAGATCCAAAATGGTAGGTTGTATTTGTATGTCGTTATTAATACCCGGGGACTTAGTTTGTACTTGCAGTGAAACCCCTTCATTTGGCTGTAAACTCAATATCAGCTTATTACTGGCCAAGTTTCTCTGCTGTGGGTCAAAAATGAAGTGTGGCTGCTGCTTAAAGTGAACAATGATCTGGGTGACCTTTTGCTTCATTCTTTTACCTGTTCTGAGGTAAAAAGGTACTCCGGCCCAGCGCCAGCTGCTGATTTCTGCTTTTATCGCAACAAAGGTCTCAGTATCGCTGTCGCCTTGTGCGCCCGCTTCGCTGTTGTAGCCTGGTAATAGCTCGGTATCATTGTTGCCGCTGTCGTATTGAGCGCAAACGACTGAGTCTTTTTGCTCGGCCAAAGTTATTTGCTTCAGCTGTTTTAGTACTTTTACTTTCTGGTCGCGAATACTGTCAGCAGACAAATCATCCGGTGGATCCATTGCCACTAGTGCCAAAAGCTGCAACAAGTGGTTTTGCACCATATCACGCATCTGTCCGGCTTTATCGAAATAGCTCCAGCGCCCCTCGATCCCCACTGATTCAGCAATAGTTATTTCAATGTGGGAGATATAATTTTGATTCCATTGGGTGCCAAAGATAGGGTTGGCAAAGCGTAGCGCCAGCAAATTTTGCACTGTCTCTTTGCCTAGGTAGTGATCAATTCGGTAGGTTTGTTGCTCAGTGAAATATTGGCTCACCTCTTCATTGATTTGCGCTGAAGATTCACGGTCAAAACCCAGTGGTTTTTCCAGAACAACGCGGCTGCCGCTGTCTATGCAGTTGTATTGAGATAAATACTGGCTGATGCTGCCGAAGAACTCAGCGGCTGTTGCATAGTAAAAAATACGCTGCTGACTTGTTGTTGCATTCAATTGTAATTCTAATTGATGGTATTGATCAGACTGAGAAAAATCTAATTGAATGTAGCTAATTCGCCCGAGTAAGCTCTGCAGGGTCTGTGGATTGAAGCGATCTTCAGCAACATGAATTTCAAGACTGGTAGCTGTGGTCTGACGAAAAGTATCGGTCTGGGATGCTTGTCTGGCAAGGCATATAATTCGGCTTCCCGGTGGAATGAGCTGGTCTTTTTCCAAGTCGTACAGAGAGGGGAGCAACTTACGTTGTGATAAATCACCTAAGGCGCCAAAGATTATAAAGTCGGTTGCTGTTGGTGTATTCATCATAATCTCGGGTTTCTTGTAATTAAACTAGATTTTGAAAGGATTTTAAATATATTAGGCATAATCGTCAACTTTATTGTGTAATATTACTAAAATATATTGAAATTGCTGATCAATTGTAGCCGATTTGGCTGTCTAAAAAAGATTTATCTGGCTGCTGTTGGTAAGCGTTGTAGATGGTTTTAATTTGCCGCCCAGGCTGTGCGGTGTAAATGATTTTTTTGCTATTAAAATACGCTGTGCATAAAGGGGAGTACGGGATGTGTGTTTAAGCCCTCTAGGCGTTGTAGTTAGTTTTATGGCTGTTGATAGGGTGGTCTGGATTGCTCTTGTAATGCGCTCTGTGAGTAACGCATGCAGGTCAAAAATCAGCGACTGGCCAGCGGATATAAACAGGGCAGTAAATATATTATGTGGTAATATAACTACTAAATTGGCCCGCAGTGGCTTTGTTGATGACCATTGGTTGTCAGACAAATAAATGTCAGGCCGTAGCAGTGCCTGAGCTGGAGAGATGTGTGTTAGCTAAAATTAGACAGCAACGTGATCAGTTGAATAAGTCTGAACGCAAAGTGGCAGACACTATTTTGAAGAACCCTTCTGTGGTTACTCAATTGAGTATTGCCGCGCTGGCCAAGTCGGCAGGGGTGAGTGAGCCTACAGTAAATCGGTTTTGCCGTAGCTTCTTGTCCAAAGGTTTTCCTGATTTTAAGATTCAGCTGGCTAAGAGTTTGGTCAGTGGCGCACAGTTCATCACTAGAAACATAGAGCAAGATGATAGCGCTGAACAGTACACAGATAAGATATTTACCTCGACCATCGCCACTTTGAATACCGCCAGAAAGCAAATAGACGTTGAATCGATTTCTCTGGCAGTAGATCACTTAATTCAGGCCAAGCAAATCTCATTTTTTGGGCTAGGTGCCTCTGCCTCCGTAGCCGATGATGCGCAGCATAAATTTTTTAGATTCAATCTGCCGGTGGTTTCTTATGGCGATGTCCTGATGCAGCGAATGGTTGCCAGCGCAGCGCACACTGGGGATGTGATCGTGATTATTTCCTATACAGGACGCACTAGAGAGCTGGTGGAAATTGCTCAGTTGGGCGTTGCATCCGGAGCCACTTTGATAGCCATCACTGTGGATGGGTCTCCGTTAGCTAAAGTTTGCCCGGTAGTTATCAGTGTGCCCTACGTAGAAGATACTGATGTTTACATGCCAATGGTTTCCAGGTTGACCCAGCTGACTGTGCTGGATGTGTTGGCCACAGGTGTGACATTGCGCCGCGGAGTGGGGTTTCACAAGCACTTAGAGAAGATTAAGCAGAGCCTGCGCTCGACACGATATCCACTGGAAGATGAGTAGATCTCAGTGAATGGGTCTGGCTTAGGGGGTGAATCGAAATTTTAAATGGATGTATTTGAATTGATCGTTGCAGTTAACTGCTCAACAGAGCCCGGATGCGATACCCGGGCTCTGTTGAGTGCAGTGTTTTGTGTTACTGAATTTTTTCACCGACTCTAACTATCTTCAGCGTATTAGTGCCCCCTTGAGAATCCACATAGTCACCTTTAGTAATGACAACTAGGTCCCCTTCTTTGGCAACGCCAAGTTTAACCACTTCATCGATAGCTTTCTGGTTGATCTCGTTAATCGCCATGCCTGAAGCCTGGAAGGGAATAGTGTGCACATTTCGGTACATAGCTACCTTGGTTTGGGTGGCTGGGTTTTCCGACAGCGCAAAAACCGGCAGCGCGGTGCGCAAGCGAGTCGCCTGTTTAGGAGTGGCTCCAGATGCCGTCATGCAAATGATCGCCTTAACGCCCTCTAAATGATTGGCTGTGTAGATAGCGGCGAGCGCGATGGTTTCGTCGATGTCGCTAAATTCCTCGTTCAGGCGGTGACCTGATCTGGAAACGCTGGGGCTGGATTCTGCACCCAGGCAAATGCGTGCCATCGCCTCGACTGCTTGTACCGGGTATTCGCCGGCAGCTGTTTCTGCGGAGAGCATCACGGCGTCGGTATGATCAAACACCGCGTTGGCGACATCTGATACTTCGGCTCTGGTGGGCATAGGGCTAGTGATCATTGATTCCATCATCTGGGTGGCGGTGATCACTGCTTTATTCAAGCTGCGCGCCCGGCGAATAATGTGCTTCTGGACTCCCACTAGAGTGGCGTCGCCAATTTCCACGGCTAAATCGCCGCGCGCTACCATCACGACTTCAGAGGCTCTGATGATGTTGTCTAAAATTTCATTATCGGCAATGGTCTCGGCGCGCTCGATCTTGGCGACTAGCCCTGCGTGCGAGCCGGCTTGTTTAAGCAGTTCGCGGGCTTCATGCATGTCGTGCTCATCTCTGGGGAAAGAGACTGCTATATAGTCGGCCTGGATCTCTGCGGCGATAATGATATCGGCTTTGTCTTTGTCAGTAAGTGCTTTTGCCGAGAGACCGCCGCCGAGGCGATTGATGCCTTTGTTGTTAGACAGTGGGCCTCCGGTAGTGACTTTGGTGGTGATTTTATCGTTGCTAACAGCGGTGACTTCGAGTACTACACGCCCGTCATCAAGTAGTAGTACGTCGTCAACTTTTGAGTCGGTGATAAGTGCTAAGTAATCAATGCCTACTTGATGCTGATCGCCATCTTCGTAGCCTAATGTCGAATCCAAGACAAAAGTATCGCCGTTATTGAGCTCTATTTT
>ASZI01000085.1 GCA_000416315.1 Osedax symbiont Rs2
TTAGCCTAACTCAGAATAATACCTGTTAACAAAACAAATCAACAAGTTAGAAAAAATGGCATGACACATGCTATATGTTAGACAAAATAACAATAAGAAAATCATGCATTTGTCATCAATAAAAATAACAATCGACTATTGCAGCGAAGATAAAGTCTTAAAATAAAAATAACTACAAGACTGGACAACTTCAGCTCTACGAATTTGGCAACCATAATAATAAACATAAAATGTTGCCTCAAAACCTTCCCGCAACTATGCGGCTATTAATTGCCCACATTTAAGCTTGTATACGACTCTTCTGCTAAGTTGCGAACGCAGTTTTTCACTTGTCTATTTATCCTTTACTGAAGAGTTAAAAAAGCCTCTTATCCTGACGCTCTATCAGTGGTATCATGCACAGCCAAAATCACCTTCATTAATTCTATAGATATAAAATGCCTAGTTTTTTTAAAAATATAAAAAAGTTCTTCTCTAAGCCTGATCAGCATGCGGCTCAGCAAGCAAACCCTGTCAAGAGTAAGACAGCCAAGCGTCCAACGAACAGAGTGACTGAGCCTGCCGTCAGACAGAAGTCGCACATGGATCAAGCCAGAGCAGAAGCTATCAATGCGACTATCATTGCTGAATCCGAGCATCAGATAATATTTCGCAATATCGATAACAACGCCGTTAAAATAGTCAAAGACTTACAGCGCGCCAGTTATGAGTCATATCTGGTCGGTGGCTGCGTACGAGATTTGCTGTTAAATAAGCGCCCTAAGGACTTCGATGTTACAACAGGGGCGCACCCTGAACAGGCACACAAAGTTTTTAATCGCTCCAGACTCATAGGCCGTCGTTTTAAATTGTTGCACGTACGCTTTGGTAGAGATTTGATCGAGGTCGCAACATTCAGAGCTGCACACGATAACAACAGTGAAGAACAGCATGCCCGACAGGCTGACTCGGGAATGATCCTGCGCGACAATGTCTATGGCACTATAGATCAAGATGCGCTGCGCAGAGATTTCACTATCAACGCTCTCTACTACGACGTCAATTCGCGCAGTATCTACGATTTTACCAATGGCTACCAGGACATTGCCGATCGAAAAATCAGAATGATAGGCGAACCTGAGGAGCGTTATCGCGAGGACCCGGTTAGAATGTTACGCGCTATCCGCTTCGCCGCTAAGTTAGACTTTAATATTGAGCCGCAAACGGCTGCGCCTATCAAAGAGCTGGCCCCTATGTTATTTGATATAGCTCCAGCCCGGCTTTTTGATGAAGTGCTTAAACTGCTGCAGTCCGGTCACGGCAACGCTTCCCTAGAGTTACTACGCGAGTATCAACTGCTGCAGACTCTACTACCGCAAACAGCTAAAGCACTTGACCTTGACGTTGCCAATGCCAATGAGCTGATATTTAACGCTCTAAAAAACACCGATCGCAGATTAAAACAACGCAAGAGCGTCAGCCCTGGCTTCCTATACGCAGTTCTGTTGTGGCCAGTCGTCCAGGACCAACTGAACAAAGTATTGGCAAACAAGCGTGTACCGCCAATCACTGCATTGCATGAGGTCGCCTCTAACGTCATCTCTGAGCAGGTAAAACGCACTTCGATACCTAAGCGCTTTTCCACTAATATACGTGAAATTTGGGAGCTGCAATTTCGTTTGACCCGCCGCCCTGGAAGTAAAGCGCAGCAATTGGTTGAACATCCGCGCTTTCGAGCAGCTTACGATCTATTAGTGCTCAGAGAGAAGAGCGGTGAAGATCTCGATGGTATTAGTACTTGGTGGACAGAATATCAAGACGCTTCTGAGGACCAGAGAGAACAATTGGTCAATAGTTTAAATGCTAAGAAGCCCAGTGTAAAAAAGCGTAAGACCACAGAAAAAAGCATTCCTGAATCGGTAGTGTTCGAAAAATTTGACGTTGTGGAACAAGTAAAAGCAAAACCTAAATCGCGCCCGAAAAGATTCTCCGCTGACTCATCCATAGATGCAGCAACAGCAACAGGTCAAACAAAAGTTATCGAGCAATCCGTAACTGGCACGACTCACTCAAGTGTAAAAACAGATGTGAGTGCGTCTGAAATAACCAATGATGTTGCAGCTCAGCCAAAAGCGCCCAAGCGAAGAACAGCCAAGCCTAAAGCGCGTAAGCCTTCGAACAATCAAGTGCAAGCGCCTGCTGCTAAACAGCCAAAGACCGAAGTTGCAGCCGCGCAAGCGACAATATCTAAAGTGACTCAAGCAGATGTGGCCGAGCCTATAACAGCGACGCCCCAAGTCACTGAGTCTAAAGCCGCTGAACCTAAAGCCTTTGAGCCTAAAGCCGTTGAACCTAAAACAGCTGAGCCTATAGCAAAGATAGCTGATGCAGCTGTAGCTAATGTCCCTAAGCCTGAAACAGCTTCGACTGCGCTCAGGCAAGGCGCAACCGCTACTGAGGCAGATAGCTCTAAAGACAGCTTAGCCGCACCCAGAAAAAGACAACGTCGCAGCCGTGCCAAAAATGACCCCAGAAACAAATAACTCTGTATCGCGTTGTTATATTGGCATCGGCAGTAATCTCGCCGATCCACTGCAACAAGTAAATACCGCTATTGTGGAACTGCAACAGCTGGCAAACTGCCAGTGGCAGGGGGTTTCATCACTGTACCGCTCGGCCCCTGTTGGCCCCGCCGGCCAGGATGACTATATCAACGCAGTCGCCTGCCTTGAAACCAGACTAGCCCCCGAGACTCTATTGGATGCCCTGCAACAACTGGAGAACGCTCATCAACGCGAGCGTATTCAGCGCTGGGGGGCTAGAACCTTAGACCTGGACATTTTACTGATTGCAGACCAGGTCATAGATACAAATCGATTGATCGTCCCGCACCCTTATATAACACAGAGAAACTTCGTATTAGTGCCTCTGCTAGAACTTGCCGGGGATATTTCTATCGGCCAGCACTCACTGCGACATCTGCTTGAAAACTGCCCATCGGGCGGTTTGCAGAAACTCTAGTCTATTTGCCAATAGCCGCTTCAAGCTTCCAACCAATTGCACAGCAAAAGGACTAAACCTGATGAGCAAAGTTACACTCAATACTCTTAATGCTTATAAAAATAGCGGAGAAAAGTTCGCGGTATTAACGGCTTATGATTCAACATTTGCCAATATTGTCTCCAACTCAGGTGTAGAAGTCATCTTAGTGGGTGATTCGCTGGGCATGGTACTGCAGGGTAATGACAGCACTTTGCCGGTATCTATGCAAAACATGATCTACCATACCCAATGTGTAGTGGCCGGTAACAATAACGCCCTGGTAATGGTTGATTTACCTTTTATGAGCTATGCCACTGTGGGACAGAGCCTGACAAACTGTGCCGCGCTGATGCAAAGCGGTGCCAACATGGTAAAAATGGAAGGTGGCGCCTGGCTTTGTGAGACCGTTGCTCTATTGATTGAGCGAGGCATTCCAGTTTGTGTACATTTAGGTTTAACACCACAGGCAGTCAATAAATTTGGCGGCTACAAAGTACAGGGACGTGACCAACTCAGCGGTGAACAGCTGTACCAAGATGCCCTGGCCCTGGAAAAAGCCGGTGCCAGTGTGATATTGCTTGAATGTGTACCCAGTAAAATTGCCAAGCGTATAACTGACGCAGTAAAAATACCGGTTATCGGCATAGGTGCCGGCCCAGATACCGATGCTCAAGTACTGGTCTTACAAGATATGCTGAATATTCCAGTGGGAAAAAAAGCCCGTTTTGTAAAGAATTTTATGGCCCAGGCCAACGACATTCCCGGCGCCATCAGCGCCTATGTGCAAGAAGTCAAAAGCGGCACATTCCCTGCGGCAGAACACTGTTTCGAATAAAGTATAATAGCGAAATCTTTGTAACACAGATTAGGATAGAAAATGCACAGCATCACTAAATTGGCCGAACTGAGACAGCAGGTACGCAGCCTTAGGCAACAGGGAAAAACCATTGCCATGGTCGCTACTATGGGTAATTTACATGAAGGTCATATTGCCTTAGTGCATCAGGCGAAGACCCTCGCCGATGTCGTTATTGCGACTATCTTTGTCAACCCTCTGCAGTTCGGTAGCGGTGAAGATTTGGAGAAATACCCCAAGACATTAGCAGCGGACAAGGATCAATTACAAGCTGCCGGCTGTCATTTTCTGTTTGCCCCTACCGATGCTGAAGTTTACCCTCACGGTCGAGACAATCAAACTATAGTCGAAGTGCCAGCGACCTCTAATCTATACTGCGGAATCAGCCGCCCAGGCCATTTTCAGGGTGTTGCTACTGTTGTCTGTAAGCTCTATGCAATGATTCAGCCGGATGTTGCTGTGTTTGGCGAGAAAGATTACCAACAGTTGCATATTATCCGCCAGATGACCCAAGATTTATCCATCGCTGTGGAGGTGGTAGGCTCACCGACAAGGCGCAATAGTGACGGCCTGGCGCTCAGCTCTCGAAACGGCTATTTAACCAGCGATGAATTGCTTCGTGCCCCGGCACTGTATCGTGCACTACAGGCTACCAAATCAAAATTAGAACAGGGCTCTGATGATTTCCCACTGCTGTGTGAACAGGCGCAACAAACACTGGAAGCAGCTGGGTTCAACAGAGACTATTTCGTCATAGCCAATGCCAACACTTTGATGTTAGCCCAACCTGGAGACAGGCAGTTAGTTATTCTTGGTGCAGGCTTCATGGGCTCTGCAAGATTGATAGATAATCAAGTGGTCAATCTATAAGCAACTGCTCTTTACAGTAGAACTGCTATAGCAACCGCAGTTTTTCTTTTTTTTGGCGCGCGCGCGCGGCGTGAACTCAATAGCGGCACTGCTCAAGCTGCTGCTCTTTTCCTTAACCCTGCTCTTTGCTAGCCCTGTTCTTTGCTAACGCTATTTTTTAGCCCTACTGCTTGCCTGCCCTCGTTCACTAATCATGGCTACACAGGCCTGCCTAAACGGCATTATTCAAGCCGACTTTCGACTAAGCGCTCAAACACTAACTCTGTAATTACAGTTAATTTTTCAACAAATTCACATCCTATTCATCTTTTATGCATATATCTAGTTATTTATAAGCTGCTATATAAATTAATTTGTTTTCAAAATATTTGTAATCAAGAGCTTGAAATCACTAACAAATTAGTGTCTTATATTGATTGAATTATGCACATAAATACAAATATACACTGTAATAGTTCACAGCATTAGCAATCCCAGCAGCCGATACATTGGCTTGCCAACACAGCAGATTGCAGCCAATTTTAGAGTGACCCGGCGCTACTCGCACGCTACATCCCCAAGTGTCACTCTGCAACAAGGACAGCACTAATGAGCAACATCAAAGATATCCTGGCCAAGTTAATTAATTTTGATACGGTTTCGCGGCACTCCAATTTGGCGTTAATAGACTATGTGCAGAGCTACCTGAGTGAGTTGGGAATAGAGAGTCGACTAGTGCCCAATCAAGAAAACACTAAAACCAACCTCTACGCAACTATCGGTCCCAATGTGGCAGGTGGCATTATATTATCTGGACATACCGACGTTGTCCCAGTAGATGGCCAGGATTGGCACACAGATCCCTTTACCTTAGTCGAGAAAGATAACAAATATTTCGGTCGTGGCAGCTGCGATATGAAAGGCTTTCTGGCAATTTGTTTAGCAGCTGTCCCGGCTATGTTAGAGGCAAATTTAAAAAAACCTATCCACTTGTGTTTCTCCTATGACGAGGAGATTGGCTGTGTCGGCGCCGTCGATTTAGTTGCTGAAATAGCTGTCAATTTACCTCCCGTCGACGCCGTGTTTGTCGGCGAGCCCACTTCCATGCAGGTGGCTAATTTACACAAAAGCGTCAATTCCTTGCAGACCAAAATTACTGGGGTAGAAGCCCATTCCAGCAAACTCAATCTAGGGGTCAGCGCCAATTTTGCCGCCGCAAAATTAATTACTTTTTTAAGTGACACACTGGATGAGTACCGGGCCAACCCACAAACTGATTTAACCAGTTTGGAGCCCAATTACAGCACCTTGAATATAGGCACCCTTCACGGCGGTAATGCTAGCAACATCATTCCAAAATATTGCGAATTTTCCACCGACTTACGTACCGTACCCAAAGACGACCCTGAAATATGTGTTCACAGCTATAAACAATACTCGCAAAAGATAGCTAGAGAGATGCAGGCCCAAAACCCCATCTGCAGTATAGAAGTCATAGACAGAGCTGCCGCGCCCGGTCTGGCACCAGAGCTCGATGGGGTTGCAGAAAACCTTGCACTGCAGTGGTCTGCCAATGAACAGGCAATTGCCGTCGCCTACGGAACTGAGGCGGGGCTTTTTCAAAAAACTGGCTATTCAACCATTGTCTGTGGACCGGGATCTATCGATCAGGCTCACAAACCCAACGAATTTATTGAAATTTCGCAGATTGAAAAATGTGCTGGATTTATTGAAAAACTGATCCGGCATTGTGCCAGCTAACAGTCGTTACAAACAACAACAAGAAAAACAGCAAATTTGCTAACCAAAGGGAGTGCTATTAATGTCTATAATGAAAAAAATACTGACAACCAGTGCCATCGCCAGCATCATTTTAGGTGCCAGTGCAGCATCGGCTAATACTCTAAAATTCGCCTTTCAAGGGGATGCACAAAGTCTTGATCCTCATGGTTTAAACGAAACTTTCACCTTGGGGTTTCTGAGCAACGTCTACGAGGGACTGACGATGCTCGACAAAGACCTGAAAGTTATTCCAGGTCTGGCTACCAGCTGGGAGGTGACCTCACCCACCAGTATCGTATTTAAACTGCGTCCAGGCGTTAAGTTTCACAACGGCAATACTTTCAATGCCGACGATGTGATTTTCTCCTGGAAGCGATCACTGTCTGAGGGCAGTGATCAAAAAGTTCGCGGCGCCATGGTTAAAAACATTGTCAAAGTCGATGACTTAACTATAGAAGTTCAAACAGAGGGACCCCAGCCACTGATGCCCAGTGAATGGGCCTGGATCTTTATCATGGATAAAGAGTGGTCAGAGGCCAACGGTGCCGGCAATGCTGCCAACGTCAAGGAGGAAAATGCTAATGGTTATACACTGAACCATGCCAACGGCACCGGTCCTTTTGAAATAGTCAGTCGTCAACCCGATGTAAAAACGGTGTTTAAGCGCTCTTCTAATCACTGGAACACTATCGACTCTAATATCACTGACATCATTTTCACACCGGTTAAGCAGGCAGCTACTCGTACAGCCGCATTAATTTCCGGGGAGCTGGACATGGTTTATCCGATTCCTGTCCAAGACTGGAAGCGTCTGGATTCAGAGACAGGGGTTAGCGCCATCCGCGGTCCCGAGGCGCGCACCATATTTCTGGGCATGGATCAATCTCGCGATGAGCTACTCTACTCCAACATAAAAGGCAAAAACCCATTGAAAGACCTGCGGGTACGCAAGGCAATGGCACACGCTCTGAATTTAGACTTGATCAAAAAGAAAATCATGCGCGGGGCTTCAACCCCTACCGGCTTAATGATCGCACCACAGGTAAACGGCTTTAATGCCGATTATAATACTCCCTACAAATACGACCCGGCCCTCAGTAAGCAATTACTGACTGAAGCTGGCTATGCAGACGGATTCGAAATCACTATCGATTGCCCGAACAATCGCTATGTCAACGATGAAAAAATCTGTCAGGCAGCGGCATCAATGATGGCAAAAGTCGGCATCAAAATGAAGGTCCTGGCACAGCCTAAATCTAAGTACTTCGGTAAAGTATTAGCGCAGAATAACTATGATACTTCTATGTATCTTCTGGGCTGGACACCGGGTTCCATGGACGTGCATAACGTCTTACTCGGACTGCTTTCCTGTCAGAACAAAGAAACTAAAGCGGGTCTGTTTAATTTAGGCAACTTCTGTAATCAACGTGTCGACGAACTGCAAAAAATGGTTGGGGTTGAAACCGATCCTGGCAAGCGACAAGCTTATATCGATGAGGCAATGCAGATCATCAAAGACCAGGTAGCCTACCTACCGCTGCACCAGCAGCCTCTCTCATGGGGTGTCAGTGACAAGTTTAGCGTCAATCAACGAGCAGACAATGCTTTTGATTTCCGCTATGTCAGTAAAACTCAGTAATAGCAACACAGTTCGGCGGCCGGTAGCTACCGGTCGCCAATTGCGCTAACTAATTTTCTGCCCACACCGCTTAGAAGGACTAACTGCATGTTTTCTTTCCTTGTCAAAAGGCTGTTGCAAAGTATTGTAGTTCTTATTGCCGTTGCCCTGATTGCTTTTTCGCTGTTTAAATTTGTCGGCGATCCCATTAACAACATGGTGGGCCAAGACACAACCTTAGATGAGCGCGAAGCGCTTCGTGAAAGGTTAGGTCTCAACGATCCTTTTCACATCCAGTTTTACCATTTTATTAGCAATGCGGCTGTCGGTGACTTTGGCATCAGCTACAGACACAAAGTACCGGTCAGTGATCTTATCGCCGAGCGGGCCCCAGCCACTTTAGAGCTATCGATAATATCGGCATTGTTGTCAGTTATTATTGGTATCCCCATGGGAGTTTACACCGCCATTCACCGCAGCGGTTTTATCTCCAGATCTTTTATGGGCTTGTCTCTGGTGGGGATATCCCTGCCGACCTTCTTAATTGGCATTTTATTTATCTTCTTGTTTGGGGTGATTTTACGCTGGCTGCCGACTTTTGGCCGCGGTGAAGTCGTCGCCATAGGTTGGTGGACGACTGGATTGCTGACCTGGTCCGGGATTAAGTCATTAATTTTACCTTCTATCACCTTGGCACTGTTTCAGATGACGCTGATCATGCGCTTAGTGCGCACCGAAATGCTCGAAGTTTTGTGCACTGATTACATTAAGTTCGCAAGAGCCCGAGGGCTAAAGGAAAACGCAGTCAATTTTGGGCACGCCCTGAAAAATACTTTGATACCGGTTATCACTATTATCGGTCTGCAACTGGGACTGGTGATGGCTTTCGCCATTATCACAGAAACCGTCTTCCAATGGCCGGGAATGGGTATGTTGTTTATCCAGTCAATTGAGGAAGTAGACGTACCGGTGATGGCGGCCTATCTGATGATGATCTCGTTGATCTTTGTCGGTATCAATCTACTGGTAGACATTCTCTACGCCTACGTAGATCCTCGCCTGACTATTGATGGAGGAGCTAAGCATGGCTAGCACCAACAGTAATTCAAAATTGCGACAGTTTTTTGCCGGTGACTTATGGTATAGCTTTATCCACTCGCCGGTGGCACTAATCTCATTTATCATCACAGCACTGTGCTTATTGCTGGCATTTTCTGCACAGCTGATCGCCCCTTTTGATATCTTTGATCTGGCGGTTATAGATCTGATGGATGCTGATTTACCCCCACCATGGACCAGTGATGAGGGAGACAGCAGGTTTATCCTGGGCACTGACGATCAGGGCCGGGATATCTGGTCTGGAATTTTATACGGTGCGCAAATTTCCATTTTTGTCGGTTTCAGTTCAGTGATTATCTCCGCCATTATCGGTATAGCTCTGGGCCTGTTAGCCGGCTATAAAGGTGGCCGCATCGACAGTTTTATCATGCGTGTCGCCGATATACAGTTATCCTTTCCCGCCATCTTGATCGCACTGTTGATCGATGGAGTCATGCGCGGGCTGCTGCCAAGAGAGTTGCACGATGAACTGGCTATCTATGTACTGATATTCGCTATTTCCATCTCCGGCTGGGTGCAGTACGCCAGGACTATTCGCGGCTCAGTAATGGTGGAAAAGCATAAAGAATACGTGCAGGCCGGGCAAGTTATCGGCCTGCCTCAACACATTATTGCACTGCGTCATATACTGCCTAACGTACTTAGCCCGATCTTTGTCATAGGCACTATCCACTTGGCCTCAGCCATCATCACTGAAGCGACACTGAGCTTTCTGGGGGTAGGCATGTCACCTACTACCCCATCACTGGGTACTCTTATTCGCATTGGCAATGAATACTTGCTCTCAGGCGAGTGGTGGATAACCTTGTTCCCGGGAGCGGCATTGGTAATATTAGTACTTTCCGTAAATATTTTTGGCGATTGGCTGCGCGATGCGCTCAATCCAAAATTACAATAGGGGCTGTGAGCATGACTTTACTGGCAACAAAAAACATCTGCATAGGCTTCCCTAGTCGTCACGGCATGTTTGTCGCGGTCAAAGATCTGAGCATCAGTGTCGAACCCGGTGAAATTCTCGGCATTGTCGGCGAAAGTGGCGCCGGTAAATCAACTGTTGGCAACGCTATCATCTCGTTGTTACAACCCCCGGGCAAAGTGATCAGCGGGGAAGTCTGGTTTAACGGACAGCGTATTGACAACTTATCTGTCGAGCAAAAGCGTCGCCTGCGCGGTAAAAAAATTGGCATGATTTTTCAGGACCCACAGACTTCGCTGGATCCACTAAAAACCATCAAACAGCAACTGGTAGAAACCATAGACTTACACTTGCGCCTGGGCCGCAAAGGTTCTGAACAGCGAGCGATTGAACTGCTTGAACAAGTAGGAATACCGGATCCAAAACTGCGCATGTTGCACTATCCACATCAATTCTCTGGGGGCATGCGACAACGGGTGGTAATAGCACTGGCGCTGTGTGGCGAACCTGAATTAATCATCGCCGACGAGCCAACCACCGCTTTAGATGTCTCGGTGCAAAAGCAAATTTTAGATTTACTGCGCAAGCTGTGTATCGAGAAAAATGTCGGAATGATTTTAGTCACTCACGATATGGGAGTTATCGCCGAAGTTACCGACAGAGTCGCGGTTATGTACAACAGCCAACTGATGGAAATAGGTGTTACCCAGCAAATTTTAGGTAACCCACAGCACCCTTATACTCGAAGTTTAATCAGTGCGATTCCCCGGCCCGACAAAAGAATTGAACGTTTTCCATTGGTCACTTATATCGAAGATGTGATTGAACCTGAGGACGAATTTGATCTGTCCTGCCATTGGCTTGGGCGCTCTCGTGATTTCTCAATGCAAGTCGCTGAGGACGGCACTATCTTGCAAGTCGAAAATTTATGCATGCGCTTTCAAATCAGCAACTCAATTTTCAAGAGTAAAAGACGCTATTTAGATGCTGTTAAACAGGTTAATTTCTCAATTAAAGAGGGAGAAACTTTTGGCATAGTCGGTGAGAGTGGCAGCGGCAAATCAACCATAGCGCGGATGGTTACCGGGCTCTATCAACCATATTCAGGGGCAGTGCACTTTCTTGGCAAAGAGATAAGCGCCATCAATCACACGCCCCAGGTATTAGCTTACAGACGACAAATGCAGATGGTATTCCAAGACCCATTCTCCTCGTTAAACGCGCGGATGCGAGTGATGGATATAGTGGCAGAGCCGATTATGTTCCACAAACTTGCAAGCTCCAAGGAGGAGGCACAACAAATAGTTCTGGATCTATTAAAGCTAGTGGGTATGTCCGACGATGCCTACGCTAAGTATCCGCACCAATTCTCCGGAGGCCAGAGACAGCGCATCTCCATCGCCAGAGCACTGGCGACCCGACCACGTTTTTTAATCTGTGACGAGCCCACTAGTGCACTGGATGTATCAGTGCAAGCACAGATACTGAACCTACTCAAAGATCTGCAACAAGAGCTCAACTTAACCATGATGTTCATCAGTCACGATTTACCGGTTATTCGACAAATGTGTGACCGGGTAGCAGTAATGCAACACGGGCAGATCCTAGAACTGGCAAAGACCGAGCAATTGTTTACAGATCCACAGCACAGCTATTCCAAGCACTTACTCAGCTTAATGCCTAAACTTGATATGTTAACGCAGCGATCGCAAAAAACCGATCTACAGGCTCTGCATGGGTAATAGATAGCTTGCAGTACTAGAATTATTTTTGCGCTGCTCATCAGCGGCACTGAAAACTTAAACAACAGAGGGAGAGACGCAGATGGCCAGTACAATATTACTGCGACACGCCAGAGTTTTTAATGGTAAAACAATGCTCGATGGGCCACTTTCAGTATTGATAGAAGATAACAAGATCAGTCGTGTTGCCGCCGATGAAAGCTTTGCAGGTTTTCAGGGAACGCAGTTCAACATGTCCGGCAAAACCATCATGCCCGGTTTGATCGATTGCCATGTACATTTATGTTATACCGCTTCTGGAGACCCCAGTGCTGACGGCAAAAAAATGGGACCGGCGCAGCTGACCTTGACCGCTCTTAAAAATGCCCAGGCGACACTACGGGGAGGGGTTACATCGGTCAGAGACTGTGGCGGCAGAGACTACTTAGAGTTTGCAGTACGCGATGCTATTAACGCCGGCGAATTTTCAGGACCTACTATCTACGCCTCAGGTAAAATTATTTGCATGACCGGTGGCCACGGGCACTCCCACGGTCGTATCGCCGATGGCGTCGAGGAAGTACGCAAGGCGGTCAGAGAGCAAATCCACGCCGGTTGCGACTTGGTCAAAATCATGGCCACTGGCGGGGGGATGACCCCCGGGGGTAATCCTGAGGATGCTCACTACAGCGCCGAAGAGATGGCTAGTGGTGTGCACGAAGCACATAGGTTCCACCGTCGTACAGCCAGTCATGCCCAAGGTACTGAAGGTATATTGAACGCAGTAAATGCCGGCATTGATAGTATCGAACACGGGATATTTCTGACCGACGAATGTATCGATAAAATGCTTTCGGCAGGTACTTACGTGGTTCCGACTCTTGCTGCACTGCATAATATAATGCAACTACCAGCAGATTATGACGGCCCCAAAGTCCCGGATTTCATTTTAGATAAATGCCGCAGAGTAGCCCTTGCGCACAGTGCTTCGATCAAGGCTTTTTACGCCGCAGGAGGTAAACTTGCGATGGGCACAGATGCAGGTACACCTCACAACAAACACGGGCGCAACGCAGAAGAGCTCAGGTTTATGTGCGCTAATGGTATCAGTAACCTGCACGCATTGAGGATAGCTACCTATAACGGTGCCGACCTTATGGGACTGGCGATGCATGGACTGATTGAACCAAGTTACATGGCTGATATTTTGATCGTCAACGGAGATCCAAGCGAAGATATCGAAATGGTCGCCAATACCGATAATCACAACATGGTGATTAAAGCCGGTCGCATTGTCCAGTCAGTTATCACAGCCTGAGTTTAGTGAGGCCGCTCATCTTAGTGTGCAGGAAGTACTTAGATATGACTCTTAGTTATAACACTGGGCTCCAGCGCTAGTGCAGTTGTTTTTATTGCATAGTTTTTATTGGTTATTCCATAAAAAATTACAATTTAATGTTCTTTTAAAAAAGCGCTAGGATAAGTGCAATATTAAAACTCCACACTAAGAGATTATTTCATGAAAGAAGTCGTTATCGTCGCTGCGGGCCGTTCAGCCATAGGCGCATTTAATGGAAGTTTATCATCCCTCCCGGCGACCGAAATCGGCGCGAAAGTGATTAAAAGTTTGCTGGCCAGTGCGGCTATCGACCCAGATCAAGTTGATGAAGTAATCTTGGGCCAAGTACTCACAGCTGGGTGTGGTCAAAACCCCGCTAGGCAGAGTTCTATTATGGCGGGGTTTAATTTTGATGTTTAGGCAATGACTATCAATAAGGTCTGTGGTTCTGGTTTAAAAGCTGTACAACTGGCCGCCCAGGCGATCGCCTGCGGTGACGCCGACATGATAATCGCCGGCGGCCAGGAGAACATGAGTTCAGCCGCGCATGTCTTACCCAACTCCCGCAAGGGCAAGAACATGGGCGACTGGCAGTTAAAAGACAGTATGATTGTCGATGGACTCTGGGATGCTTTCAATGACTATCATATGGGAGTAACGGCGGAAAACATCGTCGACAAATATCAGTTTAGCCGCAGCTCTCAGGATGAATTTGCTGCAAAGTCGCAAAATAAAGCCGAAACCGCCATCAACTCTGAGCAGTTTGCAGATGAAATAGTGCCTATCAACATCCCACAGAGGCGTGCAGAGGATATTGTCTTCGCCCGCGATGAGCAGCCACGCTTTGGCAGTACAGCCCAGTCCCTTGGCAAATTACGACCAGCGTTCAAAAAGGACGGCACTGTGACCGCCGGCAACAGCTCAACTCTAAACGATGGCGCCGCCATAGTGATTGTCTGTAGCGCACAGAAAGCCGCGCAACTAAATTTGCCGGTAATGGCGACTATTCGCGGTTATGCAGCAAGCGGTGTGGATCCGAGCATCATGGGCACTGGGCCAGTTTCCGCGACTTTAAAAGCACTGCAAAAGTCCGGCTGGACGGTCGATGATCTGGACCTAATAGAAGCCAACGAAGCCTTTGCTGCTCAGGCTATGAGCGTCAATCAAGAACTGGGATGGGACACTGAAAAAGTCAATGTCAATGGTGGTGCTATTGCCCTTGGACACCCAATAGGCGCCTCAGGATGTCGCATCTTAGTGACCTTGCTGCATCAAATGCAGCGCAGTGATGCAAAAAAGGGACTGGCCACTTTGTGTATCGGCGGCGGTATGGGAATAGCCTTGGCAGTAGAGCGCTAATTTATCCGCCTAAGGGTTCTGATTCCAGAGCCCTTAGTGGCAGAACTGTTCAAGCTTGGGCTATCGCGCCCTTGCCAATTCCCTCGTAAGCTCGCACTGTCACTTGCCTGTTCGCATGGCTCTTTTTAAGCTCATTAGCTATATGTTGAGCTATCTGCTCTACGGTTGTTTCAGTGGTTAAGTCATCACAGCGTGAGCTGGGTAGACGTAAACTGAACTCGCCCTGTGGGGCACTGTACTGATAGCTATTGTAACCACCTTGCTGCTTAACCAGATGCGCCAGTGTACCCAAATAAATATCTTGCCACTTTTGCGCCCACTGCAGTTCCAACTGTTGATCCCTTTCACCGTCCAGGTAAATCTCCAGCTGGGAGCGATGCCCGTGCGCTATGCGCTGGCAATTACCATCGTGCTGTTGCAGGCCGTGACTATAATGGTAAAAAGCACCCTGCATTTTTTCCGGCACAAAAGATAAGCTCAGCCCTTGTACCTCATCGCCAAATAAGGCCAATAACTGCCCCTCACACCAACAGGCCAGTGTATCCAAGTCGATTTTCTGGCAATCGACCAAAGCAAATGCTTGCTCTGGAGCATTACAGGAAAGTTTTTCACCTTCTGCATAAGTCCACTGCAATTGGATATTTTGTTGCTGTTGTGTTATCTCAGCTTGCGCACTGTGCACTGGAATAACTAATCTGTGGTCGACATAAGTATCCAGCCAATCGCGCACCCGACTTTTGACCAGGGAAAAATCACAAATCATCCCCTGAGAGTTTAAACTACCATCTAATTCAAGTTGCGCTAGCCAGGACTCACCCATCATACCGCGCTGTGCATCTAAGAATGAAAAGTCGACATTAGTTAAATTTTTTACAAATAGTTTCAAAGTTGATCCACAGGTATTAAGTATGTTGATAAGATAAGTATGCGCTAGTCAGACTAGCTATTTTAACGTAAAGCGCGGGGGTTTCACATCCTGTGGCTACAATTTTAGCAAAGCCGCGCTGTCATCACACATCAAGGCTCAACAACTGAACTATTACTGTGCCCGCAGGCTCTCTGGTTAGTTGATAATTCACTGACACCAAGCGGCTAACGGGGGAGGCTGTATCTGTAACCCGACTAGCTTTTTTAATCCCAGGCTAATTGGCCAACGGCTGCTGTTAATCTTTCGCTGCTGTAAAGATAATAAACAATCACCGCTATAAAAACTTTGTTATCAGCAAATCCTGTTCTGATCGACAAGCTGAGGTATAATGCAGCTTTTTAATAGAGCTACCCTACATGCGCTTAGATAAATATCTCGCCCACGCTACCGGTCTTTCACGCAAGGAAGTTAAGCG